>JBEBHC010000253.1:0-3247 GCA_040081185.1 Devosia sp.
CAGATACTCGCCGAAGGGGACGAGGTGCGACTTGTCATAGCTGGCGACGATCTCGCCTTCGGTATCGATGGCGAAGATGGAGTTGAAGCCGGGGTTCTCCGTCGGGTCGCCGTCGACATCGGCGGGCTCGCGCGGCGCACCGGTGAGCAGCATGGCCTGGGGCGGCAGCATGCGGGCGATACGCGCGAGGGCCTCGGGATAGGTCGACAGGTAGAAGGGCAGCACCGACTCAGGCCAGACGACGTGGGTAATGTCGGCGAGGCCCTGGTCGGAAGGGTCAGTCTTTGTTTCGGTCAGGGCGATCAGGCGCGAGATGATCTCGGGCGGCGGGGCGAGCGCGTCGCGGTGGGCGGTGAGCAGCGGTTGGACGAGGCGCGCGCGCATGTCGGTGCGGTCGGTCAGCACGGTCTGGGTCAGGCGCTGATGGCCCCAACCGACCTGCGCCGCGATGACGGCAACGGCGAGGAACAGCGGCACAAGCCGGGGAACGAGGCCGCGGCCATCGGCGGGCCAGATCAGGGCGGGGGTCATCACCAGGAGAGAGCAGAGCGCAGTCAGTCCATAGACGCCGATGACCGAAGCGAGTTGCATCATCTCGGGGTTGGCTGTGAGCGCGTAACCGAGCAGATCGAAGGGGAAGCCGGAGAGCAGCGTTCCACGCGCATATTCGGCAAGGCTGAGAAAGGTCGCGAGGACGACGATGCGCCAGCCGCTATGCGACCAGAAGAGGTGGGCGAGCGCCGACCCTAGACCCCAGAAGAGCGCGATCAGCGCGGCGAGTGCGGCGATTGCCAGCGGCATGACGAAAATGGGCCAGCCACCGCCTTCGAGGAAGAAGGCCTGGCCGAGCCAGTGGAAGGCGACGGTGAAATAACCCAGCCCGAAGGCGAAGCCGATGGCGAAGGCGGGACCGAACAGGCGGCCGAGGCCCGGGCGGCGCTCGGCACCATCGAGGGCCCAGACCCAGAATGGAAAGGTGACGAACAGCGCCGGGAGGATGAACAGCGGCGGCACCGACAGGCCGGCTATCGCACCGGCCACCAGCAGCATCAGGAAGCGCCGCCAGCCGTGAGCGAGCATGGCGGTTTCGGCAAGCCAGGTCATGCGGGCGAATCGCTCGAGCCGAACAACATGGCGATGAAGTAGCGGCGCGGAAGGGAAAAGGCCACGGGGCGCAGGGCCGCGACCGCCCTACTCCGCTGCCTTCTGTTCCGGTTCGTCGCCGGGCTTGGTTTTGTTCGCTGCTGCCGGGACCTTGCGCTGCTTGATGCGCTTGATCTTGACGCGACGGACCTGGCGGGAGTCGGCCTGCATCACTTCGAGTTCGAAGTTCTTGAGGCCGCCGATGGTTTCGCCCTTCTCGGGCACGCGGCCGGCCAGAGCGAAGACGAGGCCGCCGATTGTGTCGACTTCGTTGCCGTGCTCGCCCGGCTGGAAATCGGGGCCGATGACGGTTTCGACTTCGCCCAATTCTGCGCGGGCGGCCGCGATGTAGATGTTGGAGTTGACCTTGCGGATGAGCGGGCCTTCCTCGGTGTCATGCTCATCTTCGATCTCCCCGACCACCGCTTCGAGCAGATCCTCGATGGTGACGAGACCGTCGGTGCCGCCATATTCGTCGATGACGATGGCCATGTGGATGCGCTGCTGCTGCATCTGCTGGAGCAGGTCGCCAACCGGCATCAGCGGGGGCACGAACAGCACCTTGCGGGCGATATCGAGCTTGCCGAGCTTGGAGCGGAGCGGCGGTGACACGAGGCGCACCGGCACGTCCTTGCCAGGCTCGGTAGCCTGCGCGGTAATGCGGCGCAGCGCGTCCTTGACGTGGATAAAGCCGGTGATGTTGTCCATGGATTCCGAATAGACCGGCATGCGCGAATGGCCGATCGAGCGGAAGCGTGCGACGAGGGCGCCCAGCGTCTCCTCGGCATCGATGGCTTCGATATCGGCGCGCGGGACCATAACGTCTTCGACGCGTTTTTCGCCGAGCTGCAACACGTTCTGCAGGATCGTGCGCTCGGAGGCGGTGAAGTCGGCGGTTTCGCCAGAGGCCTCCGATTCGAGTGCGACTTCGAGATCATCGCGCAGCGAGACGCTGCGGAAGGCGAAGAGGGCCTTGAGCCGGGTAATGAGCGATTGCCCCCGCGGCGAGGTAGCGGGGGCGGTGAGCGATGGGGGTTCGCTGTCCGGCTCGGCGGCCGGGCGGGAAGCAGTGTCGCTATCGATCATTGTGCGTCGTCGATCTCGGCATAAGGGTCGGCCACCCCGAGGGCAGCCAGAATCTGTGTCTCGAGGCCCTCCATGGCAAGAGCCTCGTCATCGTCCATATGATCATAGCCCAGAAGGTGCAGAAAGCCATGGACGACGAGGTGTGTGAAGTGATCTTCAAAGCTAATGGCTTGATCCGACGCTTCTTTTTCGAGCGTCTCACGGGCGAGGATGATGTCGCCCAGAAGGCCCGAGACCGGGCCGAAGGGCTCCATCTGCGGAAAGCTCAGGACGTTGGTCGACTTGTCGATGCCTCGCCAGTCGCGGTTCAGCACCTGTTGTTCGGCATCATCGGTGAGGACGAGCGAGACCTCGGCCGGGCCGGTAACCCTGGCCTTGGACTGCTTGAGGGCGGCACGAAGTGCTTCTTCGGCCCGGGCATCGAGATGGTCGGGCCAGCCTTCGGTATTGCGCGCGATCTCGATGGCGAGCGGCTGACTCAATTGCCCTTCTTGGCCAGTGCTTCCGCCGAAGCGGCATCATAGGCGCGGACGATGCGGCCGACGAGGGCGTGGCGCACCACATCCTTGTCATTGAAGCGCGAGATATGGACGCCTTCGATGCCATCGAGCAGAGCGGTCGCTTCGACGAGACCCGACTTTTCTCCGCGCGGCAGATCGACCTGCGTCGGATCTCCGGTGACGATCATCTTCGAGCCTTCGCCGAGACGAGTCAGGAACATCTTCATCTGCATCGAGGTGGTATTCTGCGCTTCGTCGAGAATGACGACGGCATTGGCGAGGGTGCGGCCGCGCATGAAGGCGAGCGGTGCAACTTCGATGACGCCGGATGTAATACAGCGTTCTACATGCTCCGGACGCATCATGTCGTAAAGCGCATCGTAAAGCGGGCGCAGGTAGGGATCGACCTTTTCCTTCATGTCGCCGGGCAGGAAGCCGAGACGTTCGCCGGCCTCAACGGCGGGCCGCGACAGGATGATGCGGTTGATGTCACCGCGCTCAAGCAGCGTCGCGGCATG
>JBEBHC010000097.1:0-12096 GCA_040081185.1 Devosia sp.
CTGACCCTCATCGACGCAGCCACCGGCGAGCGGCAGGTGATTTTCACCACCAGCGAGGCGATCATCGAAGCGCCGGACGGCAGGAAACACCGCGTGCTGGTGAAGCTCTGTTCGGTGGCCAAGGCACGATCAACGTGAACTCCTGGTCACCCGACAGCCGCCGCTTCGCCTACGTGGCTTATCTGCCGAACTGAATCGTGCCGCTGGGAACGCGACGGTTCAGGTTTTTTGGACACCATGTCGTAAATACTTGACACGCCGTCTACTAACCCATACATCACCGGCAACAGTCAAAACAACGGTGGTGAGATGTCGAGCAAGCAGATCGAGGCGTGGGTGATGGTGCTGGGGAGCGTGTTTATCTCGCTGTGGATGGTCTGGAAGACGCTGGGGGCAGGTGTGCCTGCGACTGCGTCCGGGGCCGCGTGGGAAGTGCTGTGGGCGATCGGCTACGTGATCGTCTTCAACATCGTCGCGATGATTGCCGGCGTGATCCTCGTGTCCATTGCGCAGCGCGAAGAGGTCAAGGATGAGCGGGCCGACGAACGGGACCGCTTCATCAATGCTCGCAGCATGGGGACGGCTTACTTCGTCTCGTCGATCGGCGTGCTCGCCGTGCTGGTGTGGTTAGCCTTTGGGCTCGGCCCAAACCTGGTGCCCTATGCGCTGTTCGCGGTGGGCATGGCGGCGGGCGCGGCGTCGGCTGTGTCCAAACTGGTCCTCTACCGGATCAACTGAGCCATGGGTAAAGGCGAGCCGCAGATTTCGAACACCATTCGCACGCTGCGCTTCCACGCCGGCGAGATGACGCAGGCCGCGTTGGCCGAAAAGGTCGGGGTGACGCGCCAGACCATCGTTGCCATCGAACAGGGCCGCTACTCGCCCTCGCTCGAAGTGGCGTTCCGCATCGCCAAAGCCTTCGGCGTGCCGATCACCGACGTGTTCACCTACGACGCATAGTCCGGTCAGAACACCAGGGGCGCGGCGTCGATGACCTCCTTCAGCACGAAGAAGGTGCGTGTCTGGCGCACGCCGGGCAGCGCCAGCAACTCGCTGCCGTGCAAACGGTTGAAATCGGCGATGTCGCTGACGCGCAGCTTGAGGAAATAGTCAAAGTCGCCGGCCACGACGTGGCAATCGATGACGAACTTGAGCTTCTTCACCGCCGCCTCGAAGGCCGCGAAACTGTCTGGCGTCGAACGATCGAGCACCACGCCGACGATCACCAGGGTGCCGAGGCCGACGCGCTGCGGATCGACCATGCCGCGAACGCCGGTCAGGTAGCCCGCCTCGAACAATCGCTGGGTGCGGCGGTGACATGTAGCGGCACTGACCCCCGCTTTCGCCGCGAGGTCGGCATTGCTGAGCCGCCCGTCGCGCTGCAGCAGGCGAAGCAGCTTGAGGTCGGTCCGGTCGAGCGGCGTGGAAGCTTCTTTCGCCAATGGCACCATCCGTGAAAGGAAACGCGGTAATCCGGCGAACCGGCCATACATTCCGACATCACAGGCGGCGAGTTTGCAAGCACCTTCGCGGACACCATCGCTAGGATCGGCGCGATCAACCGGACCCGATGTCATGCTCGAGCGCTTCGAACGCTATCCCCTCACCTTCGGCCCTACCCCCATCGAAAAGCTCGAGCGCCTCACGGCGCATCTGGGCGGCGACGTCGAGATCTACGCCAAGCGTGAGGACTGCAATTCCGGCCTCGCCTTCGGCGGCAACAAACTGCGCAAGCTCGAATACATCATCCCCGATGCGATCAAGTCCGGCGCCGACACACTGGTCTCGATCGGCGGCGTGCAATCCAATCACACGCGCATGGTCGCGGCGGTGGCGGCCAAGATCGGCTTCAAATGCCGCCTCGTTCAGGAAGCATGGGTGCCGCACGAGGACGCGGTTTACGATCGCGTCGGCAACATCATGCTGAGCCGCATCATGGGCGCCGACGTGCGGCTGGTCGATGACGGCTTCGACATCGGCATCCGCCGCTCTTGGGAGGAAGCACTGGCGGAAGTCGAAGCCGATGGCGGCCGCCCCTACGCCATTCCCGCCGGTGCATCGGAGCACAAGTTCGGCGGGCTCGGATATGTCGGTTTCGCCGAAGAGGTTCGCGCGCAAGAGGCGGAACTCGGCTTCAGGTTCGACTATGTCGTGGTGTGCACCGTTACGGGCTCCACCCATGCCGGCATGGTGGTGGGCTTCAGCGAGGACGGACGCGCGCGCAACGTCATCGGCATCGACGCATCGTTCACGCCGCAAAAGACGCGCGAGCAGGTGCTCCGCATCGTGCGCAACACCGCCACGGTGATGGACCTCGACCGGCAGTTCACGGAAGCCGACGTGGTGCTGAACGAGGACTATGCCTACCCGGTGTACGGCGTGCCGTCCGAAGAGACGAAGGACGCCATCCGGCTCGTCGCGCAGCTCGAGGGGATGATCACCGACCCGGTGTACGAAGGCAAATCCATGCAGGGCATGATCGACCTAACCCGGCGCGGTTTCTTCCCCAAAGGCTCGAAGGTGCTCTACGCCCATCTCGGTGGAGCGCCGGCCCTCAACGGCTACGGCTACGCCTTCCGCAACGGCTGAGACGCAGTTCCCTTCGGCGAGTTAGCCAGCGCGGCCAGCGTCGCCACGAATTGGACTCCTTCCTCTGGCGGTTGATGCCCTCCGCCGGTATGACCCGGCATTCGCCGAAGGGGCCACATGCACCGCCTGTCTGCCGCCATTGCCACGATCGCCCTGCTGCTCGGCGCGCCCTCCGCTGCGCTGGCCCAGACCCAGCAGACTGCGACCGTGACGATCTCGGCCAACGTTCGCTCCGCCCCCGACAAGGCGGCCGCCGTGATGGGGACCGTGCAGGCCGGACGCGTCGTCAATGTGCGGTGCGAAAAGCGCTGGTGCCAGCTCGACAACGGCGGCTGGATCTTCGAGGACCTGCTGGCGTTCGACGGCAGCACCGGGGCGGCAACTCCGGTCGAACTTTCGCCTGCTCCGGCGGCGCAAGCCCCGGTTGAGCTGGAGCCTGTACCGGAGCCCGCTCCTGCAGCCGAGCCGCAGACGGCCCAGGAGCAACCTGCTCCCGCTGTCGAGGCCTCCTCACCCGCCGAGCCGGCGCCGCCGGCCCAACCGGAGCCCACGGCTGTGTCCGAGCCCGCTGCCGCCGCTGTGGAGGCCCCGGCATCTGTCGCCGCGATCCGCCCACCGGATTTCGCCGGACACTGGCTCCTCTCGATGCCCGACGGCACGAAGGGCGACTTGAACGTCGACCAGCAGGACATCTCGGTCTCGGGCACCATCAGTGCGAGTGGCGCGTCGGTTGCCTTCACCGGCGAAGCATCCGGCAGTCGCGCGACGGCCGTCGTGCCCAAGGCCGGGAGCATTGTCGATCTCGTGCTGCTGGGAGCCGGCACTGCGATCGCCGTGAATGTTGCGAGCAACCCGCCCATCGTCGCGACCGGCCGACGTGCCACGGAAAGCGAAGCGGCCGCCGAGCCTGCCCCGAACTTCGAGGGCCTTTGGCAACTCGGCGGGGCGGAGACCAAGACAACCGCGGTGATCTTCCAGACGGGTGATGCGGTGAAGGGCGTCTGGGGTGCCTTCCGCTTCGAGGGCCGCATCACCGACGGTCATGTCACGGCCACGGTGTCCGCTGCCGGTGCCGACGGAAAACTCGCCCCCAATGGCCAGACGTTCGAGCTCGTGCTCATCTCTGACGGAACGCTGGTGATCAACGTGATTGCCGACGGCAATATTGCAAGCGTGGTCGCCGGCAACCGCATCATCGGCTGACGGCAGTCACCTCGTCGAGCAACCAGAGCGCGATCGGCGACAGATCGCGCCAGGCCTTCAGCGCAACATCGGCAAAGTCAGGTCGTAATGCCGCTTCCGGCGGCAGTCTCTGATGACCCCAGAGCGTCTCGTAGAGCAGATATTCGGCACGCGGCGAGTCCTTGTCGTTGCCCTTCGGCACACTCTTCCGGCTCGGATAGCCGACCTCGTAGGGCCCCGAAGCGTTCACCTGCGCGACAACGCTTACCAGCGCTTCGCCCGAGCGATCAGCAACCACCGCATCGCGATACTTCGGCAGCGTAGGAAACAGGATGTGCATCATCCCGGCCGCAATCCATACGCCTTCATGCGTGATGCGGATGAAAAAACCCGGCTGGTCCCAGCCCTTCTTCTCACCGTGCCAGAACCAGAGGTCGAACGTATCGCGATAGGGTCGCTTGTCCTTGCTGAGGCGTGTGTCACGGTTGACGCGCGGCAGCGTCGCGCCGATCTTGGGCTCGTACTGGATGGTTGGCGATATTTCGCGCAGCCTTGGCCCCACGGCCGCGACGAAATCCTTGGCAGCCGCCACCGTCGCGTCCCAGCCTGCACGGTTCGCGGTGAACCACTCCTTGTTGTTGTCCTCGCCGATGCCCTTGAGGAAGCTGAGCGTCGCGGGCGGGAAGCCGGCAAAGCTCACGGCTCGCTCACCTCGGCAAGCAGCCACTGCCCGATCGGCCACATCGCCGCATAGTGCTTGAGGCAAAGCTCCGCGAGCCTGGGCTTCGACGCCGCCTCGGCTGGCAGCGTCGCCGAGACATAGAGCCCCTCATAGAGCAGGTAGTCGGCACGGTCCGGATCCGTGTCCAGGCCACGCGGCTTCAGCTTGCGCGTGCGGCCACCGATTTCGTAGCCGCGTTTCTCGCCCACCGATGCAACAGCCGCGAGCAGCGCCTTGCCCGAGCGCGGATGGATGACCGACTGGCGATAGGCCTCGAGCGCATCGCCGTGCAGCATGTAGATACCGACGCCGAGCTGCACATGTTTCGGTGTCAGCTCGAACCAGAAGCCGGGCACATCCCACTGCCGCTTGTCGCCATGCCAGAACCAAAGGCCCAGATGTTCCTTGTAGGGCCGCTTGTCCTTGGTGAACCGGATGTCGCGATTGATGCGGCTCATCGAGCCGTTGACCTTGGCCTCATACTGAACGTCGGGCGCCAGCGTTTTCAGCTTCGGACCTAGCGTCTCAACGAAGGCCCGCGCCGGCGCGACATAGCCGACCTCATAGAGGTCGCGATGCGCGTCGAACCACACCTTCTCGTTGTGCTTTGATATGCCTTCGAGGAAATCGAAGGTCTGCTTTGGAAAGCCGGCAAAGCTCATTGCTCGATCCAGACAGGGACGGACTTGAATGCGGGCGTCTTGCTGCGCGGATCGACGTCCGTACCGCACAGCACATTCGCTTCCGGGTAGTAGGCGAGCACCGACCCACGCGGCAGGTCGAACGGCGTGGCCGTGCCGGTGTAGCGCCCGGCATCCGAGGCGATGGTGACCCGTCCTCCGGCGCTCACTCCGAAAGACTCCATGTCCGCGCGATTCAGGAACACTGCATCGCGTGGCGCCTTGAAGCGGTAGGTGTCGTGCTCCTCGTAGATGATCGTGTTGAACTGCCCCTCCGAGCGCACTGTCGCAAGGGTGAGCTTCTGCCGGTCCTGCATGGGGATCGGCGTCACGACGAAATACGCGCGGTTGTTTGGTGTCCCGAACTTGGGCTCGTGCATCACGCGGTTGGCGATGTGGAATTCCCGCTTCGCGACGTCGATATCGGCCAGCTTCGCGAGTCCCGGCACCACATCGGCGATGACCTTACGCACCTCGCGATGCTCCTTGAACCGTGCGAACGGAACGGCTGAACCCGGCATCAACGCCTCGGCAAGGTCGCACAGGATCACCGTCTCGGGTCGCACATTGTCGAGCCGTTCGATGCCGCCATCGGAAAGGCGCACGAAGTTGAACATCGACTCCTGCGTCGTCGGCGACCATTCCTCGTCGCGCGCCGTCACCGGAAGGATCATCGCTTCGCCCTGCCCCAATCCATGAACATGGCCACGGTTGAGCGTCGTGGTGAGGAACAGCTTGAAGCCGATCGCGTCCATCGCACGCGTGGCGAACTCGGTGTCCGGCGTCGCGCCCCACAGGTTCCCGCCCATGACGACAGCGGCATCGATCCTGCCCGCTTCGGCCGCCTTGAGCCCGGCCATGGTGTCGTACCCCTTCTCGCGCGGCAGCGTGATGCCAAAGGCAGACTCCATCGCAGCAAACACCTGCTCCGAAACCACCGGCTTGACGCCGATAGTCCCGATGCCCTGCACGTTCGAGTGACCGCGCAGCGGCAGCAGCCCGGCGTTGCGCTTGCCAAGCATGCCGCGCAGCAACGCCAGGTTGGCGATGGCCTCGACGTTCGCCGTGCCGTGGAGATGGTGCGTCATGCCCATGCCCCACGCGAACACGACGCTATTACGAGCCGCATACTTGCCCGCGACCCGCTCGATATCGTTGCGCGCTATGCCGCAGGACTCGGTGATCGTCTCCCAGCTCAGCGCATCGAGATCGGCGCGGAATTCATCGAACCCTTCTGCATGGCGTGCGATGAAGCCGCGGTTCTCCGCGCCCATTTCCAGTACCGCCTTGGCGAGCCCCTTGAACAGAGCGATGTCGGAGCCGATCCGCGGCTGGAGCCAGTCAGACGCAATCTCGTCGCCGCCCTTCAGCATCGACCCCGGACTCTTGGGCACCGCGAACTTCACCAGCCCCGGCTCCTTCGCCGGATTGATCACGATCACGTCCCCGCCCCGATCGCGGCAGTGCTTCAGCATGTGGATGAAGCGCGGATGGTTGGACGCCGGATTGGCGCCAATGACGAAGATCAGGTCGGCGCCCGTGAGGTCTGCCAGCTCCACCGTGCTGGTGCCCTTGCCGATCGTGGTCGCGAGACCTTCGCTCGTCGCCTGATGGCAATAGTAGGAGCAGTTATTGACGTTGTTGGTGCCCCAGGCGCGCGCCAGCAGCTGAAACACGAAGCCAGCCTCGTTCGATGAGCGGCCGGAGGAATAAAAGAAGCTCCGCGACGGCGTGGCTGCCCCGAGCCGCTCGGCGGCATGCGCGATCGCCCATTCCCACGAGATCGGCCGATAGTGCGTATCGCCGGCCGCGCGGAACAACGGCGTATTCAGCCGGCCCAGGCGCTCCATCTCGCGCCCGGCGAACTGCGCCAGATGCGCGATCGAATGGTCGAACACGGCATGCGGGATGCCCGGCTGGATGTCCGTCGACTGCGCCTGCACCGATTTGTTGCAGACCGAGGGGAACTCGCCAAGCTCGTTGGTCATGCCGCCCATCTGCCCACCCATGCCATAGGCACAGGCCTTGCAGGTGTTCCTGGCGGTCAGCGCTTTCGCCGATCTGCCGACGCCCATCCTGAGGATGGCATCCGCCGCATAGAGCAGTTTCTTTGCACCACCGCCGACAACTGGCGGCCGATCATCGCTGGCCATGACTTCTCCTGCAGGGAAGCTAGCACAACGGGAGTATGACGGTCAGCCCGGTGCTGCCGCGTCGTGCAATTCCGGCGAAGCGATGCCCTAAATAGAGAGAGGCGCAGACCGGGAGGGGGTCCGCGCCTCAGTGCGTCCGAGTTCGAACGGACGTTCTAGATCACATAGATGATCAGCGTGTTGCCGTTGCGATCCACCGCCACGACGTCATTGATCTGGTGCCCTTGGGCAGCAAGACCTTCACGGATCTGCTTCTGCGCGTTGATGAAGGACTGCAGCGTCGAGATGTTGCTGTTAGCCGCAATCGCTTCGGCAACCTTGAGCGCCGCTTCGTCGCACAAACCGACCTCGACGATGCGCACATCGCTCACACCCTGCCAGCCGGAAATGGTGGCCCTGTCATAGGTGTGTCGATTGACCAGCGTTGCGATCTGGTTGGCGTTGGGCACGAAGCAGGTGGCTGCATCGGCCTGCGGATCGATCGCCGCCACTACCGTGCCGCCATTGCCGCCATTGCTGCCGTCGTCGCCATCATCTCCATCGTCACCGTTGCCGCCGTTGCCGCCGTTACCGCCGCCGCCATTGCCGCCGCCGCCGTTACCGCCGTTGCCACCATTGCCACCGGTACCGGTGGTAGTGTCGCCGGTCAGGAGGTTGAGGCCGTTGCCGAGAATGTTGAGACCGCTCAGGTCGAGATTGGTGCCGCTCAGCGTGCCGTCACCGACAACGTCGTTGAGGAGCGAGAGATCGCTGACGTCGGTACCTGAGAGCACACCGCTGAGATCGGTGCCCGAAAGCACCCCGGTGGCGTCGACGCCGTCACCAAGGATATCGGTGGCGTTGAGGCTGTCGCCGAGCACATCGCCAACATCGGCCACGTCCGTCAGGCCACTGTCGAGGATGCCATCATCGAGCACATCGCCCACACCGCCATCGAGGATACCGCCATCGAGCACGCCGTTCAGGATACCGCCATTGACGACATCGGTGACACCACCATCGAGGATGCCGTCGTCGAGAACATTGCCGACATCCGCGACATCTGTGATGCCGTCCCCGAACAGATTGCCGAGAAGTCCGTCATCCGCGGTGCCGCCACCGATATCGAGCAACCCGCCGAGGTCGACATCGCCGAGCAGGCCCTCGTCGCCGTCCAGGTTCAGCACATTGTCCAGGTCGATCACGTTGCCGACGCCTGTGTCGCCACCGAGGTCGAGGAGGCCATCGAGATCAATGTCGCCGATCACGCTGCCATTGGTGCCGTCGACACCGAGCAGTCCGTCGAGATCGAGCACATTGCCGACCCCGGTGTCACCGCCGAGGACATTGCCTAGGTCGATGCCCCCTAAGGCCGAGCCGCCATTGGTGCCACCAACATCGAGCAGGCCATCGAGGTCGATCACGGCATCGTTGCCGTCATTGCCGCCGAGGTCGATCAGGTTGTTGAGGTCGAGGCCGCCCGAGCCGCCGTTTCCACCCGAGCCACCACTGCTATTGGCGCCGAGGTCGATGAGACCACCGAGGCTCAGGCCGCCGCTCGAGCTGCCGCCGCCATTCCCGCTACCGTTGTTCCCGCCGAGCAGGCCGCCGGTGTTGAGGTTGACCAATCCACCGACGCTTGCACCGCCGCTGGAATTACCGTTGTGTCCGCCGTTTCCACCACTTCCGCTGTTGCCGCCGACACTCACCAGAGCACCGCCGTTACCGCCGCCCCCAAGGTTGATCGAAAGCGCGCTGACGGGCAGTGCCGTCAGCATCGTGGCCATCAGTGCCACTGTCGTGACTTTAGCCAAATTGCTCACTTGTCTCTCTCCTATGGGTTAGTCGCCCCCGCTGGCCACCTCGGGCTTTGTGAGCGAGCATGAGAACCAACACGCGACTGTTCGACGCGGTTCATCGGCATTGGGACTCAGAGTTTCAAGGGAATGAAGGCGGTCGGTGCAATTGCACGGACCGCCCTTTGGATTGTCGTTCTAAAAGAAATAGACGATCGGCGTGCCGTCGTCATTGACGCCAACACCAATGGCGCGCTTCACATTGCCGCCCATCGCCTGGCGTTGAGCTGCGGCACGGCATTTGCCGAGCATCTGCTGCAGCGCGATAATATCGTCCTTGAACACCGGGATGATCTGCGCGAGCTCATCCCAGTCCTTCTTGGGAATCCACCCCTTCACTTCGGCGCGGCCAAACATCGGAAGGCAGAGCTTGTTGCCTTCGGCGTAGTTCAGCCAAACCTTGTTCCTCAGGATTTCGATAAGCATGCGCAGCTGGGCTGAAATGCCAGCCGGCATCACGAATCTTCCGCCGCCGTGTCCCGAGTAGCCGCAGCCGGCACATGCCGGGTCGTCGGGATTGGTCGGATTACCGGGGCCACCGGGATCGCCGCCGAGCAGCGAACTCGTATCGGGCAACTCCACACCGATATTGCCGTTGGGGCCGAGCAGGCCGCCGAGATTGCCCGTGTTGATCGAGTGACCGCCGCCGCCGAGCAACTGCGTGTTGTTGCTGGTACTATCACCGCCCGTATTGGTGGTGTTGCTGACAACCTTGGGCACTTCAACTTTGACCGTGTCAGTGGCGCCCTTGACCACTGCGCCGAGAATACCGGCTGAAGACTGCAGCGGAAACAATACCGCAAGCGCAAGGGCGGCAGCGAAAAACGCAGAACGCATTTCCATTTGACGTAACTCCCTTCGGCGATCCGGTCTGGCCGCCGTTCATGGGAGAATTAGGCTCGCGTGCGGTCTAAATAGAAACTAACGTCGAAGACTATCGTAATCCGGGGGTGACTAGAGTCTTTACTGAAAGATCAGAAGACGAAATAAGTAATTATGACAACTACTGACAGCTAGACTGACCTAAAGTCTTGTCAGCATAAATAGGGAAGGCGCGGGACCGAAGTCCCGCGCCCCCTCGGCGCATCTACAAGGGAGCGTCAGCCCTCGTAAATGTCGACCGACCCGTCTGCCGCGACGTCGATCGCAATGACCGAGCTCGCGTCAATTCCTTCACTGTCCAGCCAGGCACTAAGGTCAGCATTGGCGCTGATGGCGGCCTGAAGATCGGACTGCTCATCGAGATTTGCCTGCACCGCCGCGTCGATGCTGGCGTTGCCCTGCGCATCGAACAGGTCATCGACTTTGACCAGGCTCGTCGCACTGGCGTCGGCGCTGGCCCAGACATCGAAGCTATCGTCATTGTAATCGGCACTGGTGATTAGGTTCACCAATGCGTCGACGCTCAGGCGGCCATCGCCGTCCCTGCCGTCAGTGCTTGCTACAGCGCCGACGGACCCTGCGGCGGTCGCATCGATCCCGCTGTCTCCGTTCCCTGAGGCACCCACCTGCACACCGGTGTCCACGCCTAGGTCGGCCGCGGCCCCGCTATTGTCACTCGAGGCACCGACGCCGACATTGGCACCAACACCTACGTTAAGGCCGGCGGCCATGGCTGGAGCGACCGCCATGGCGGCCAGAAGTGCAGCTATCGAGATCGCACGTGTCGTCTTCATTCTTCTTCTCCGTCTATTTGGGGTTCGACGCTTTGACTCGACGCTAACTCTGACCCTGTGCCTGACAGGTTCGTTCAGTTAACGGAGGGTTTGAACAAAGGTTGCGTCACATAACGAGCGCAAGTGCATGACGAATCACGCAAAAGCCCCGCGTCCTTGCGGACACGGGGCCGAGGCGTCGGTGCAAACAACCTCTGCCGGAACGAATTCCGGTGCCTCAAACTAACGCATGGTGCCCGCCGGGTCACCTCGCTCTTGCTCAGCCCAACTGCCCATGCATACGGCAGATAGGGTCACTGCCCAAAAGTTAAGCAAACCCTAACCGGGCGTGCCCAGCGAACCGGCAGCCTTGCTGCCCCATTTGCGATTACGCCCTAGCGTCAAATCGTATCACTCAACGAATCCAACTGTTTAGCGGCGTTGGCATTCGCTGGCATGGGCTTTGCAACTTCTCCTGCGGTGCAAACAACAAACTGTCGGAGGTTAATGTGACAGGAGTGAAACGCTTGTGGGCCGGTATCGGCCTGGGGGCAGCGTTGATGGCTACGGCTATCGCCCCTGCTTATGCGCAAGACACCATCAAGGTAGGCGTCTTGCATTCGCTATCGGGCACGATGGCGATCTCGGAGACCACGCTCAAGGACACGATGCTGTTCCTGATCGACGAGCAGAACAAGAAGGGCGGTCTACTCGGCAAGAAACTTGAAGCCGTGGTCGTCGACCCCGCTTCCGACTGGCCGCTATTCGCCGAGAAGGCGCGCGAACTGATCGCCGTCGACGGCGTCGCCGCCGTATTCGGCTGCTGGACGTCGTCGTCCCGCAAGTCGGTGCTCCCCGTGTTCAAGGAGCTAAACTCGATCCTCTTCTACCCTGTGCAATACGAGGGCGAAGAGTCCGAGAAGAATGTGATCTACACGGGCGCTGCTCCGAACCAGCAGGCCATCCCGGCCGTCGATTACCTGATGAGCGACGAGGGCGGCGCGGTGAAGCGCTGGGTCCTCGAAGCGACCGACTACGTCTATCCGCGCACGACCAACAAGATCCTCGAGCAGTACCTCAAGGACAAGGGCGTCGCGCCGGAAGACATCAAGATCAACTACACCCCGTTCGGCTTTGCCGACTGGCAGACCGAAGTTGCCGCGATCAAGGAATTCGGTTCGGCCGGCAAGAAGACCGCCGTGGTCTCCACCATCAACGGTGACGCGAACGTTCCCTTCTACAAGGAACTCGCCAACCAGGGCGTCTCGGCCGAAGACATCC
>JBEBHC010000254.1:0-3220 GCA_040081185.1 Devosia sp.
CCGGGGGCCGGCGTCGCCTGCTTGGCCTTGAGGGAATCGGCCGTCGCACGCACCGACTTGGCGCGCTCAACCACCTTGTCCAGCCCGACATCGTTCACCGCGTAGTCGTACTTGTGCTGCAGCGCACGGGCTACCGGGTACGGCACATCCACGAACTGCGCTTCGTTCTTTACCAGCTTGTCAAAGAACGTCTCGATGCGCGCGGAAGCGATCTTCGCCTTGTCGCCGCCAGCCTTGGCACTGTCCGCCAGCTTGGTCGGCTCAATGCCCAGCGCCGTCCATGTTTGCGTCACGGCGTTCTTGAAATTCAGGTACAGGTTCGCCAGCTCAGCGGTATCGACCGTCATCTTCGTGCTGTCCGCGGCACGCAGCATGAGTTCGTTGCGCACGATCTGCTTCACGAACTTCTCCACGAGCGTGTCCGGCGCGGCGATGAGTTGCGGCTTCACCTGCGACTGCGGCGGGTATGCGGCGAGCCAGTCGGCAAACTCGGAATTCGTAAGCTCTCCGCCCTTGTACGACGCGAGCGCCTTGCTGTCCTTGGCGTAGCCGAGCGCGTTGCGCGCGATGGCCTTGGCCGTGATCGCCGCGCCACTGGTCAGCTCCACCTTGGCCGCCTTCTCGGCGTTCGCCAGGAACACGCTGTCGGCAATCTGCGCGTTCCGCTGCTTCGCCATCGGCGAGAACTTGTCTTTCACTTCGGCGAACGTGGAGCGCAGGATGACGTGGTAGCCGAACTCGCTCAAGCACACCGGGCTGATCTCGCCCGGCTTGATGTCCGCGACGCACTTCTCAAACGCGGCGACCATCATGCCTTTGCCAAACAGGCCAAGGTCACCGCCGCGCTCAGCGCCGCCCGGCTCTTCCGTCTTGCGCTTCGCGAGGTCCGCGAAGTTGGCAGGCGTCGCTTCGGCACGAATCGCTTCAGCCTTCTTGCGCGCCGCTTCCTTTTGCTCCGGTGATGCGGTCGGCTCGACCTTGATCAGGATGTGACGCGCAGCCATCGCCTCACCGGCGTTGAAGCGCTCTTCATCGCTGCCGACCTTCACCGTATCCCATGTCTTCTGGTACGTGTCGTAGAACTTCTTGACACGCATATTCTCGATGCTCGACCAGAGTGCATCGTCCATCGTTTTCTTGTCGCTCAGGGAGTCACCCTTCGACGCCGCGGTGCCCAGCAGCTGGTAGTTCACCCACAGCTCGGCGATCGAGCGGGCGACGTCCTTCTCCAGCGGCGCCTGAGAATTGCCGAGGATATCCGCCAGACGCGTGACCGAGAGCTGCTGGCTCCCGACCTTCGCGGCGACATCAGGATTGGATGCGCCGCAGGCAATGGCGAAGGCGACGGCTAAGGCTGCAAGAGCAGGCAAACGATAGGATGTCATCGAGTCGAACTCCGGTGCCGGAGTGATAAGAGGTTATGGAAGTCAGACCCGGGCGACGCAGCAGAGGTTGCCGTGTCGAACCCATCCAACTCCCTTGCTCAAGGCTTCAGCGCACGCAGCGCGCGCACCAATCCCTCGAGCATTTCCGCGCCGCCCAAACGGGTCAGCTTGAGAGCCAACGGCTGTGTCCGACGGACATCCACCTGGAACTGGACATCGTGGAACGCCGAAGACAGCCCTTTCAGGCGCGGAATTGCGTCAGCCCTGAAACTAACACGGGCTTCCGAGGAGCGCACAAGCACCCCGTCCACGCCGAGGGTGGCCCCGAGGACCCGAAGCATGGTACTCCCAAAGAGCGCCTGGGCTGAGGCGGGGAGCGGGCCGAAGCGGTCCCGGACCTCGTCCTGCAGGGCCTCGATGTCGTTGGCCGCTCGCAGGGCCGTGAGGCGCCGGTAGACATCCAGCTTGGCATCCTGCGAGACGATGTAGTCGTCGGGCAGGTACGCCGGAAAGTCGAGGGAGACGTCGGCCGGGATCCACGGTTTCTGTCCCGCCCCTTCCGAAAGCTGCCGGACAGTTTCGTCGAGCAGCCGCAGATAGAGGTCGAAGCCCACGGAGTGGACAAATCCCGACTGCTCCGGCCCCAGGAGATTGCCGGCGCCCCGCATTTCGAGGTCCTTGAGCGCGATGCGGTAACCGGAGCCGAGTTCGGTATGGTGCTCGAGCACGGCCAAGCGTCTCTCGGCGTCGTCATCGACGCGGTCGGGCACGAGCAGGTAGCAGTATGCGCGACGGTGCGAGCGTCCGACACGGCCGCGCAACTGGTACAACTGGGCAAGACCAAGATGGTCGGCCCGATTCACGAGCATCGTGTTGGCGTTGGGTACATCAAGGCCACTCTCCACGATCAACGTGGACACGAGCACATCCACTTCGCCCTCGACGAAGCGTCGCATGACGGATTCGAGGTCACGCTCCTTCATTTGCCCGTGGCCGATGTCGACGCGCGCCCGTGGCACCAGTCGGGTGATATGATCAGCGATGGCCTGAATCGTCTCGATGCGATTATGCACGAAGAAGACTTGTCCCCCGCGATCGAGCTCGCGGGACACCGCCTCTTCAATGAGCGCATCGTCCCACGGCTCGACAAACGTCAGCACCGGGGATCGATCGCGCGGCGGCGTTTGCATGATTGTGAGATCCCGCAGCCCCGCGAGCGACTGATGCAATGTGCGCGGAATCGGCGTGGCCGTCAGCGTCAGCACATCGGTCTCGAGCTTGAGTTGCTTCAGCCGTTCCTTGTGCTTGACGCCGAACCGATGCTCTTCGTCGACGACAATGAGGCCGAGGTCACCAAACTGCACGTCGGGACTGAGCAGCCGGTGCGTGCCAATCACGATGTCGACCTGCTTCTTGCGAAGCTTCTCCACCACCACCGCCTGCTCCTTGGCGGTCTGGAAGCGGCTCATGACTTCAATCGTCACGGGAAAATCCGCCAGCCGATCACCAAAACTTCGCGCGTGTTGCTCGGCCAGAATGGTCGTGGGCACCAGCACGGCCACCTGTCGACCACTCTGCACGGCCTTGAACGCGGCGCGAATGGCGATCTCGGTCTTGCCATAGCCGACGTCACCCACGAGCAGCCGATCCATCGGGCGCTCGCTTTCCAGGTCACGCTTCACGTCGGTGGTGGCCTTGCGCTGATCGGGCGTATCCTCGAACAGGAACGAACTTTCGAGCTGACGCTGCCACGCGCCATCGATGGCGTGCGGCGGACGCGTGCTGACTTTGCGTCGGGCGTACAGGTCGAGCAGTTCCTGCGTCATCTCGAGGAT
>JBEBHC010000098.1:0-12054 GCA_040081185.1 Devosia sp.
AGCGGCGACACGAGCGGTAGCAGCGGCACGAGTGGCGCGAGCGGTGATACCAGCGGCACAAGTGGGACCAGCGGCGACGCGAGCGGCAGCAGCGGCACGGGTGGCGCAAGCGGCGATACCAGCGGAAGCAGCAGTACGAGCAGCGGCGCTTCGTCCGGCGCCTGATAGCTGCGGCTCTACCGACTGGACAATCGAAGCGGCACCAACTCGGTCGGGTCACAGAGGACGTCTCGCGTGCCCGCCATTAACCAGCTACCGCGCCGGACGCTTCCGGGCACTTGCCTTTTGCCGTATCCCTGACCCACCTGCACAATCCGTAGGCTCGGCAGAACCAGATGACTGAAACCATCGCAACCGCAACCACCCTGTCCGCGCAGCGGTTGGACGTGGTCACTCCGGCCAAGGGCTACCGCGGCAGCTTGCTGACGGGCCTGGCTGGCGCAGCCGCCGGTCTCGGCGCTGCAGTCCTGTTGCGTGACTGGGCCGAGGCACACTGGATGAAGACGCTGGCTGCGCTGGGCGTCGGGGCCGTCGTGATGGTGCTCACGGATCTGGTGGTCTATCGCTCGCACCAGAACCCGACGACAGGCCTTGCTCCGCTACCCGTTCGTAGCCTCGATGTTGCGCGCGTGGCACACAAGCTTGTCGGCCTCTGGCTATCGATAGGGACGCTGGCGTTCGCCTACTGGCTGCTCGCGGTTTACGCCGATCCACTCTACGACTCGTTTAAGGCAGCGGCGCTCTGGCTGCTGCCCGGCCTTGTCGTGGCATCGCCCTTTTACATTGCCTATGTCGACCGCCGCCAGGTCAAGCCTGTCGATGCATACGCACAGCTGGGTATGCTGCTGGGGGGAACACGGCCGGAAAACTGGAACGACATTCTTTTCCATATTCGGGCATGGCTGGTCAAAGGGTTCTTCCTGCCCCTTATGTTCGCCTTCTGCAACGATGGCCTGGTACTTTTCTGGGATCGTCCCGTGCCGAACTGGAATGACTTCCAGGCCATCTACGCCTATGCCTTCGACGGTCTATATCTGTTCGATGTGTACTTGGCGGCAATCGCCTATGCCATGACCTTCAGGCTGCTGGACAGTCATTTGCGTTCAGCCGAGCCCACCCTTGGCGGCTGGGTCGTCTGCCTCATCTGCTACCAGCCCTTCGTCAATGGCGTTGGCGCCTCATATCTGAAATACGACGCCGACGATGTCTACTGGGGAAACATCTTCTCCGCCTGGCCAACGCTCTACGTGATTTGGGGTTCAGTGATCCTGCTGCTGATCACGATCTATGTCCTATCCACTGCGTCCTTCGGCCTGCGCTTCTCAAACCTCACCAACCGCGGCATCATCTCGACTGGTCCCTATCGTTGGGTGAAGCACCCCGCCTACATCTCCAAGAACCTGACGTGGTGGATGATTTCGGTGCCGTTCATCGCCGGCGCCGGATGGGTTACGGCGATCCAGTCGTGCCTGCTGCTGCTCGTCGCCAACCTCATTTATTTTCTGCGTGCCAAGACTGAAGAGCGGCACCTGAGTGCCGATCCCGACTACCGGGCCTACGCAGCCTTCATCGCCGAACATGGACTCGTCGCCGTGCTCCGCCGCCTGTTTTACGGCAGACGAACTGCTGACCAGGCGCACTAGAGCGCTGCCCGCCGAGACGGCACACCGCTGCCGATGCGCGACGAGTCAGCGGAGCAGCTTATGCCATCTTGCTTCGGTCAGAAGGCGAGCTAGGCGCGGCTTTCCTCTGCAAGCTGAGCAAGCTTGAGCTGCGTGAGCAGGCTCAGTTCGTCATAGACGTTCCACTCGTCGACGATCTTGCCGTCCTTGATGTGGAGATGGGTCATGCCCATTACCTGCAGCCGCCGGCCGGTCGGCTCGCCGAGAGACTCGAGGATACCATAGCCGAGGTGGTGGCCTTCGATGATCCAGCGGACCGCAACTTTCGTGCCGCCTTCTTCGCTCTCGTTGGAGGCGACGTGCTGGATGAAGTAGCCGGCATCGGGGATGGAGCCGATCAGGCCCAGGTGCTGGTGCGTCACGGCGGCGACGCCGTAGAGCTCCTTCATCAGCGGGCCGTGGTACTGCACCGTCGGCGCATAGACGTCCTTGATCTTGCCGAACATCCGCTTGTTGAAGATCTCGTGCAGCCAGCCGATGACCTGGGCTTCGAGGTCGGTGTGGGCCAGCGCTGTGTCGGCTTCCCACTCGGGCGGGTTCTGGCCGAGGATGCGGCGGTTCTCGCCGATATCCAGTGACAGCAACCCGGCATCGAACTTCGACTTGGCGGTCTTGGCCGCGAAATCATTGGGATCGAGACCGAGTTGCTTCACGATCGCCATCGTGTCGGCAACGACCCACTCGCGGTAGATCTTGTTGCGGATGATCATGCAGTCGGCGATCGTGCGCGACACGAACGGCCTTCCAGTGGGCTGACCAAGATGGCCGAACTGCGTGTGCCGCCCGGAGCCGGTTACAAGATGCGAGGTGAAGAACCCGTCCTTGTCGTTGCCGTTCCAGATCACCTGCGTGGCCATGCCGCGGCGCTCGGGGAAGGACACCAGCCGCTGGATGGTGTCACGGACGACGTCCTCGCGGTTGTAGATGGTGCCCGTCGTGCCGTAGAGCACGATGTTGTGGGTGTAGTGGGTATAGATAAGGCCGATGTCCCGCTCGTCCCAGATCTTGTGCGTACAGCGCACGATGTAGTCGACGATGTCGGTATAAATGTCGTCGAACCCGTCCATCGGCTGGCTACGCGGCCGATCGTTCGGTGCAAGTTCGGGATAGTCGCGGCGCTCGACCTGCAAGACGTCCTGCTTGGGCGTGTCGATACGCGCGATCCTGGCGGACTTGGCGACCTTATCGGCATCTTCGGCCATGGTTTCTCTCCTTCAGTGTGGGCTGTGCGTGGGCGTGGCGAGCCACGCTGCGATTTCGGTGGCGACCGCCTCGGGCTGGTCGAGCGTAACGTAGTGGCCGGCCTGCTCGATAATCGCGAGATGCCCGCCGGGAATTGCGTCGGCGATAGTTCTGCTTAGAGCGGGCGGGCAAATCGGGTCCTGCGCGCCGCACAAGACCAGCGTGGGGCAGGCGATGTGTCGGAGACGGGGCAGGCTGTCGGCGCGGCTGAGTGTGATCGCCGTCTGCTGGTGCCAGCTATCCTCGCTCGCCTCTTCCGCCATGAGGCGAACGAGTTGAGGGTCACCCGCAGTCGTGAACTCCTCGCGGCGCTGAGCGGCACGTGTGCGCCTGGCCCTGGTGTCGAGCAGACCCGGGTTACAGCCGATCAGCGCCAGCCGCTCAACCCGCTGCGGTGCCCGGGCGACAATTTCAAGCGCGACGATAGCGCCTAGGGAAAAGCCGCAGAGCGAGATACGATCCGGTGCCTGGGCCAGGATGAGCTGCGCCATGGCGCCGGTTGTCTCGGCTCCAATGAGCTCCGTCACTTGCGCGTCGATACCCAAGCGCTTGAGGACGGGCCCGAATACGCGCGCGTCGCACAGAGTCCCGGGCAGCATCACGAGCGGCGCCGCGACTTGGGAGGCGATGAGTTCCGGGCGATGCGACGGTCGGTCGAGCATTGGTCCATCTTAGCGCCACTGGCGGCGATGCACGCCATCAACCGCATATCGCGGTGAATGGCCGCTCACCACGCCTGATACCCAGCGCGGGTGGAGAGCAGCGAATAAGTTCTGGCAAATATTGCATACGTATGCAATAGCGAAGTCGAGCGCCGTGACGAACGTCGGGGGCGCTCGCCGCGCAGCATCAACCGGGACCTTGTTAGCCATGTCCAATTCCACCGTCACCCCGCAGGGCATCACCTTCATCAAGGCGCCGTCGCGCGATCAGGTCAGCGACAACAAGCCGGTGGAATCGCTGGTTTCGGAAATTCTGAAGTCCGTGCGGGAACGGGGCGATGCGGCGGTACGCGACTATTCGAAGCAATTCGACAAGGCGGACATCGACGTGTTCGAGGTGACCGCCGCGGAGCGCGAGGCGGCGCTTGCAGAACTCGCGCCGCAAACGCGCGCCGATACCGAATTCGCAATCGCCAATGTGCGCAAGTTTGCCGAGGCGCAGCTGGCGACTATCCTGCCGCTCGAGATCGAGACGCTGCCCGGCGTGCATCTTGGCCATCGGGTGATCCCGATCGAACGTGTCGGCTGCTACGTGCCCGGCGGACGCTATCCGCTTCTGTCGGCTCCAATCATGACCATCGTGCCGGCCAAGGTCGCCGGCGTCGACGAGGTGATCGCGTGCCTGCCACCAAATGCACACAAGGCGATGATCGCCGGCTGTCACCTGTCGGGTGCCGACCGCATCTTCAAGATCGGCGGTGCGCAGGCCATTGCGGCGCTCGCCTTCGGTACCGAAAGCGTGCCGGCGGTGAACAAGATCGTCGGGCCGGGCAACGCCTTCGTCAACGAAGCGAAGCGCCAGGTGTTCGGCCCCGTCGGCATCGATCAGCTTGCCGGGCCGTCGGAGATCTTCATCGTCGCCGACTCGACCGGCGATGCTGAAATGATCGCCACAGATATGCTTGCGCAAGCCGAGCACGACGTGCGGACGCGCGTCGGGTTGATCACCACCGACCGCAAGCTCGCCGAGGCCACTCTGGTGGAAGTGGAAAAGCAGCTGACGACGCTGTCGACAGCCAACGTCGCAGGTACCGCCTGGAAGGACTATGGCGAGATCGTCGTCTGCGACAGCGAGGCCAGCATGATCGCCTATTCCGACCATGTGGCGGCGGAGCATCTGCAGGTTCACACCGCCGACGCCCGGGACTTCGCCAAGAAGCTGCGCAACTACGGATCACTCTTCATCGGCGAACTGGCCAGCGTGGTCTATTCCGACAAGTGCATCGGCACCAATCACACGCTGCCAACGGCAGGTGCGGGCCGCTACACCGGCGGCCTTTGGGTCGGCGCCTATGTGAAGATCGCGACGCATCAATGGATCGACGAGCGCGGTGTCAAAGCCGTGGCGCCGCCCGCTGCCCGCCAGAGCGCCAGCGAGACGCTCGAGGGTCATCGCCGTGCCGCGCAGTTGCGGCTTGACCGCATGCAGGCGTAGCGATCGCTACTTGATCTGGTCTGCCTCTATCCAGGCAGCGCGCAGTTTCTCGATGTTGAAGCCCTGCGCGCGAGCGGCCGAGAGGATCGGGACCTCCTTGCGGAGGACGATGTCGATGGCGGCGGGCATGCGCTCGATATGCTCGGCGGGAATGACCACGCCACCGTGACGGTCGGCATGGATGAGGTCATTGGGCCGAACCTGCATGCCGAACAGGGTCACCGGTGTATCGAGCTCGGTCACGTGGACAAAGGCGTGGCTCGGGCCGACCGAGCCGGCGATGACCTGATAGCCGGGATCGAGCATGCCGAGGTCGCGCAACACGCCGTTGGTGAGCGTACCAGCCACACCCAGACCTTTGTGTTGGGCCACCTGCATTTCGCCCCAGAAGCCGCCGATGCAATGCGGCCAGTCGGCATCCTCGATGACGGCAATGTTCGGGCCCGCGCCGCCGGAGACATGCTCGTAATATTGCATGCGAAGCGCCCGCACCTCGGCGGCCGGCCTCTGCGCAGGTGACGACGCGCGAATCTTCGCCGTGCGTGCGAAGCCGACGATTGGAGGCAGGCTGGCGTCGGCGCACACCACCGGCGATTTGGTGAAGCCCTCGGCCGTGCGACCACCCATGACGTTTTCAAGGGCGTTGCAGATGGTAGGCGTGTCGTGCCGGCGGAGGATCGCCAGTGTTTCTGGTGTGATAGCCGGCATGGTGCCTCCTAGTTCAGCTTGAGACGATTGCTGACCAGCGCGGCGCCGTCCCGCAGCGCCTCGAGCTTCAGCCAGACGATCGCGGGGTCGACGGCGCCGAACCCTGCGAAGGTCGAAAAGCCGCAATCGGTGCCAGCGATGACACGGTCGGCGCCGACGATGTCGACATAGTGCATCAGCCGTTCGGCAATCAGCTCCGGGTGTTCGACGAAGTTGGTCGTCGAGTCGAGCATGCCGGGGATCAGCACGTAGTCGTCGGGCAGGCCAAACTCTTTCCAGTCGACCCACTCATGCGCGTGCCTTGGATTGGCGCCTTCGAACAGCAGGGCGCGCGGCTTGGCTTTGAGGATCGCGGGCAGCACCTTCCTGAGCGCGATATCGCAATTGTGCGGTCCCTCGTAATTGCCCCAGCACACATGCATGCGCACTTTGTCGCCATCGATATTGCGCAGCGCGTGGTTGAGCACTTCGATGTGGCGCCCGGCAGCTTTGACGAAGCCGTCGTCGTCGAGATCCTTGTACATCATGTGGCGGCCGAGCCCGAGGTCGGGACTGTCGAGCTGCAGGATCAGGCCCGAGGCGACGATGCCCTCATACTCGGCACGCATGCCCTCTGCGACAGCCTCCAGATAGTCGTCCTGCGTCTTGTAGAATTCGTTGGGCTGGAACAGTGCGATGACGCCCGGTGTCGCGGAGTTCATGAAGCCGCGCGCTACACCATTCGCTTTCAGGGCGGACTGGAAGTTGTCGATGTCGTCCTTGAGTGGTTGCAGCGTTTTGACGGCTATTTCGCCGACGCATTTCGGCCGCTTGTAGCTCGGCGTGCCGCCCGACGTGGCCTGGCGTTCGAGAAAGCTCGGCACCAGTTCGAGGTCTTTCGGGGGCTTGCGCGATGAGTCGCCGGCAAAGCCGGTGAGCCGATCCTTGATGTAGGTGGCGTAACTGATCTTGCTCAACTCGCCGTCGGACGGCAGGTCGACGCCCGCCGCCTTCTGTTTCGCCACGATCTCCACAATGGCCTCACCGACAATGCGATTGAAACCGCCTTCGTCGATCGGCACACCGGCCTCGCGGGCGAACACGAGGTCGGTGATCTGCTTCGTGCGCGGCAGCGATCCGACGTGAGTGGTCTGGATGCGACCGCCCATTATTCAGCCGCCACGCGGTTTTCCACAAACACAGGCGCGGCCGGCGCTGCAGCGCCGCGAACCACGAATACCAACGCATCGGCCGATGCCGGGTTGCGGAAACCATGGGCAAGGCCCACCGGCACGGTGAGCGTGTCGCCCGCACCGAGCACAAGCTTGCCACCGTCCCAGGTAAATTCGAGCGTACCCGACTGCACGAACAGCACCTCCTGCTCGGCGCGCGAATGCGCCGGTATGGTCGCGCCCGTTTCGAGCTTCAGGCGGCGCAGGGCGAAGCCGTGCTGCCAGTGACCGACGATAGGGCCGGCTTTGAAGCCGTCAGCGGAGTCGACGTCGCCAATCAGCGCGTCTTCCTCGACACCGTTGCCAGCGAGCGGCGAGTTCGGGTTGCCCTTCATGTCGGCAGCCCTGATGGCATACTTGCCCAACTCCGACATCGGCGGCGTCGCCAGTTCCTTGAGCTTGGCCGCATCCGGCGGCTGCTCCATCTCGGCACCGGCGGGCACGGTCTCGCCGAGGGTTGTGTCGATCAGTTTGCCGCCTTTGAGCAGCTTGAGGCCGAAATCCTCCGCCATCTTGAACACAGACGGCGCCCAGACGACTTTGCCCGGATCGTCATGACCGAGGACGACGGCGAGAAAGCCCGTGCCTTCGTCGCGCTTTTCGAAGCCGCGGAACATATGCGTGGGCACTGTCGCCACGTCGCCCGGTTCGACATCGAGATACCCCTCATCCTTGTTGGCGCCGAACACGAAGCGCCACTTGCCGGTATGGACCAGGAAGGTCTCGGCGGTGAGGTGACTGTGCTGCGAGTTGGTGCAACCGAAAGGCTGACGTGCCGCACCGAAGTTGAAGCCGTGCGCCTCCGGAATATGTACCACCTGTGCCGGGTTCTCGGACACTCCTGGCCCAATGATGGTGAAGTTCTCTTTGCGATCGCTGCCCGGGGTGCGGGCATCGATGAAGGCGTTGCGCAGGCCTTTGAGATCGGCATAGCGCACGAGACGCTTTTCCATCGCCTCCTGGGTCCACTGGGTCATTTTCGAGTTCCTTTCGCTCAATTTGCATTAGTATGCACAGCGCGCGCTGCCCGTATCCTGGATTGGCTCGAGACTAACGTGCGCTGACTGGTTTGTAGAACTTCACTCCATCGCGCTCGACAATGCCCTTCTTGGGCAGGCGCGCGGATGTACGGACGACAAGTTCGCCCGTGACAAGCTTATGCTGAGACTCGATCTCGCCCGAAGCGATCTGGTCCATCAGGATATCGACGGTCGCCTCAACCATCGGCGCAATCGGCTGTGTTACCGAGGTGATGCCGTAGCTCGGCCAGCGGGCAGGGCCGACATCGTCATAACCTACGATCGACAAATCGTCGGGGATCGACAGACCGAATTCGTAGCGGGCAATATCCATCACCGCGACGGCCATATGATCGTTGGCCACGAAGATCGCCTGTGG
This sequence comes from Devosia sp., assembly GCA_040081185.1. Taxonomy (GTDB): domain Bacteria; phylum Pseudomonadota; class Alphaproteobacteria; order Rhizobiales; family Devosiaceae; genus Devosia_A. The sequence continues at coordinate 8,399 of JBEBHC010000098.1, forward strand.
CCGTCTCTTGAGCGACAACAGTTCACGCGCCGCGGCCTCGGCGTCGGCACGATTGAAGTTGCCTTTGCGGATGTCGATCTTGTCGAAGCCCGCTGCTTTCAGGCCATCGCGGAAGCCGGTGAAACGATCGCGATTGGTCGAGGTGCCCTCGATGCCGGAGATGTAGCCGAAGCTCTTGTGTCCGCCCGCGACGAGGAAGTCAGCGAGTAGCCGCCCTCCCTCGCGATTGCGCGACGTGACGGACGAAGCCTCGTTCTTTTCCGTCGTGCGGTTGAACAACACCACGGGAATGCCGGCCACGGTGCATTCACTGGAAAGTTCGGAACTCAGCGAGGTGGAGGCGAGGATGATGCCATCGACGCGATACTGCATGATCTGGTCGAATAGCGGATCGCTGTCACGGTCCTTGAAGCCAGTGAAGAGTAGCAGATGGTAATTTTCTGCTGCGAGCCGCCGGCCGAGTTCTTCAAGCACATCGGGGTAGAACAGGTTCTCGAGGTAGGCCATCACGACGGCGATGATGCGCGAGCGGCTGGTGATGAGGGAGCGCGCGATCGCGTTTGGGCGGTAGCCGAGCTCCTTGGCAGCGGCCAGGACCTTGGCCCGCGTCTTCGACGAGATGGATGCGCCCGGCGTGAAGGTGCGCGACACCGCGGATTGCGACACCCCGGCATGGTCGGCGACCATCGAGGATGTGACCGGCGGTCGTTTGGTGATTACTCCGCCGTCCATCCGCCATCCACCACCACAGAGGAACCCGTCATCAGCGCCGATGCATCGGACGCGAGAAACACGATCGGCCCCATGATATCCTCTACAGTACCGAGCCGGCCCAGCTTGATCTTCTGCATGACCCAGGCCCGGAACTCCGGATCGCCGAGGTTCTTGGCAGAAAGCGCCGTTTCGATAAATGTAGGCGCCACCGAGTTGACGCGAATATTGTGGACCCCGAGCTCAATCGCCATCGCCTTGGTCAGGCCTTCAACAGCAAACTTGCTCGCTGCGTAGACCGCCCGGCGCGGGCCGCCGACATGACCCATCTGCGACGATATGTTTATGATGGATCCAGGAGCGCCTGCGGACACCAGCCGGGCGGCCACGGCCTGGCTGACGAACAGCGTGGCGCCGAGATTGACGTCGATGACGGCGCGATAGTCGGCTTCCGTGACATCGAGGATATGAGCATGACGCGCAGCGCCGGCGCTGTTGACCAGGACGTCGTACGGCGATGCTGCGGTATCGACCAGTGACCGGACCGCTGAATTGTCGGTGACGTCGAGCGCCTGCCCCTGAGCGCGATGACCGGCGGCAGCCAGTGCCTCGACCGTCGCGGCGACTTCGTCGGCGCGTCGCGACACGACTGTCACGCTTGCCCCTGCCTCAGCCAGCGCGGCGGCGGCGGCCAGCCCAATGCCGCGCGTGCCGCCCGTTACCAGTGCGTGCCTACCGTCTAGCCTGAAACTGGGTGTGCGGGGCAGGTCCATCGATCATTCAGCGGCGACCCTTGGAGCCGCCGCAGTTGCATAGGGGATGTTTCGCCCGCCATAGCGGCGGACCCGGATATTGGCCTGCTCGGCATGCCCGGCAAAGCCCTCGAGCATGCAGAGGCGCGAACAATACTCACCCACCATGGCTGATGCTTCGTCGGTTTCGACGATTTGCCAGGTGCAGGTCTTCATGAACTTGCCCACCCACAGGCCGCCGGTGTAGCGCGCCGCCTTCTGCGTCGGCAGGGTGTGGTTGGTGCCGATCACCTTGTCACCATAGGCCACGTTGGTGCGAGGCCCGAGGAACAACGCGCCGAAATTTGTGAGGTTGTCGCGAAACCACAAGTCGCGGTCGGTCATCACCTGCACATGTTCGGACGCGATGCGATCGGCCTCGGCCAGCATCTCGTCGTAGGAATCGCAGACGATTACTTCGCCGAAATCGGCCCAGCTCTTGCTGGCCATATCGGCGGTGGGGAGGATGGTCAGGAGGCGCTCGACCTCGGCCATCGTCTCACGCGCGAGCTTTTCCGAGTTGGTGAGCAGGATGGCCGGCGTTGTCGGGCCATGCTCGGCCTGGCCGAGCAGATCGGTAGCGCAGATTTCGCCGTCGACGGTCTCGTCGGCGATGATCAAGGTCTCGGTGGGGCCTGCGAACAGATCGATGCCGACGCGGCCGTAGAGCTGGCGCTTGGCCTCAGCCACAAAGGCGTTGCCTGGACCGACGAGCATGTCGACCGGGTCGATACTCTTGGTGCCGATGGCCATGGCGCCGATCGCCTGAATACCGCCAAGCACGAGGATCTCGTCTGCGCCCGCCATATGCTGCGCCGCAACGATTGCGGGCGCCGGCTTGCCGTGAAACGGCGGCGCGGCTGTGATGACACGCTTGCAGCCCGCGACCTTCGCCGTGAGCACCGACATATGCGCGGAGGCGAGCAGCGGATACTTGCCGCCCGGCACATAGCACCCCACCGATGCGATTGGCACGTGCCGATGGCCCAGTGTCACGCCGGGCAACGTCTCGACCGTGAGTTCAGTCATGGTTGCCTTCTGCTTTTCGGCGAAGCCGCGGACCTGCGTCTGCGCGAAGGCGATGTCGCTGAGGTCCTGGTCGCTGAGCTGCGCCATGCAGGCATCGATCTCGGCCCTGCTGAGGCGGAAGTCCTCGCGGTCCCAGTTGTCGAACTTGCGCGACAGGTCGCGCACGGCGTCGTCACCGCGCTTTTCGATGTCACCGAGAATACTCTCGACGGTAGCGCGGACCTGACGGTCTGCCTCTGCCCGCGCCTCGACATCCTTGCCGCGCTTCAGCCATTTTGCCATTGTTCATCCCTCTAGAACTGGCATTTTGCATACGTATGCAAGCATTGCAAGCGGACCGCGACATTTGTGTGTCGTTGCGCCGCAAGACTAGCGTGATGGGTGCGTTGGCCGTTGCGCGGAAAAGTCCGTAGCGCGCTCGAAGGCGTCGCCGATCTGGCAGATGCGCGCTTCCCCATAGTGAGCGCCGATCAGCTGCATGCCGAGCGGCAGGCCGTCGTGGAAGCCGTTGGGCAACGCCAGCACCGGGTGGCCGGTGATGTTGAACGGAATAGTTCGCATCGGCGTCCAAACCGACCCCTTGCCGAACAGGGCGACCGGCAGCGCCGGTGTCAGCGTACCGACCGTAAGCAGGGCATCGTGGTGTGAAAAGATCGTCCGATCGAGAGCATCGCGAAAAGCGGCGCCGGCTCGCTTGGCTTCAACTTGCTCTGCCTCAGTGATGGCTGCGCCGGCCACGATGCTCTGGAAGGTCTTGCGGCCAAATCCTTCTGGTGCGCTCGCAAGTTCCGCCGCGTGCCCTTGGTAGCCTTCGTAGTGGAGTACAGCGGCGGCGGCGACTTCGATGGCGTAGTAGTCCGGCAGATCCACCTGTGTGACGACCGCGCCGAGTTCCGAGAGCGTGGAGACTGCCTCGTCCATCGCGGCGACGACTGCCGCGTGGGCCTGTGGATCAAGCGCGAACCAGTTCCGGGCATAGGCAATGCGCAGGCCGGCTATGTCTTGCCCGAGCCATCGCGCCGCGCTCTCCGCGCCGCTCTTGCCCGAGATGATGTCGAGCGTCAGTGCGGCTTCGGCCGCAGTCGCACTCACCGGCCCCACATGATCCATGCTCGGCGACATGCC
>JBEBHC010000099.1:0-11999 GCA_040081185.1 Devosia sp.
CAGCCACGGCAACACGTATCTCGCCAGCGCGCCCGGTGCCGGCAGTTTGAATGCGATGGGGACGTGTGCGGCGTGGTCCATGCCGGCCTCCACGGCTACAACTGTGCGGAGGCCCCGCCCGTTCCAAGTCGGTGCGCCCCGTCCGGCGGGCTACAAAACTGGACACCCCCAACACCCCGCGATAGAAGGCATTTCCTCGTTTCGGCGGCTTCTGCCGCCCTTTTCTTGTGATGAGCACCATGCAGAGCGTGAACGATATCCGGTCATCCTTCCTCGGCTTCTTCGAGAAGAACGGACACACCGAAGTGGCCTCGTCGCCGCTGGTGCCGCGCAACGACCCCACGCTGATGTTCACCAATGCCGGCATGGTGCAGTTCAAGAACGTCTTCACCGGCGTCGAAAAGCGCGACTACAAGCGCGCCACGACCTCGCAGAAATGCGTGCGTGCCGGCGGCAAGCACAACGATCTCGACAATGTCGGCTTCACCGCGCGCCACCACACCTTCTTCGAGATGCTCGGCAACTTCTCGTTCGGCGACTATTTCAAAGAGCACGCCATCGAGCTCGCCTGGGACCTGCTCACAAAGGAATGGGGGCTACCGAAGGCGAAGCTCACCGCGACCGTTTATCAGGATGACGACGAGGCGTTCGACCTCTGGAAGAAGATCGCTGGACTGCCTGAGGACCGCATCGTGCGGCTCGGCGCCAAGTCCAACTTCTGGCAGATGGGCGACACCGGCCCGTGCGGCCCATGCTCGGAAATCTTCTACGATCACGGCGACAAGTATTGGGGTGGCCCCCCCGGTACACCGGAGGAAGATGGCGACCGCTTCGTCGAAATCTGGAACCTCGTGTTTATGCAGTTCGAGCAACTCGCCGACGGCTCGCGCACCAAGCTGCCGAAGCCCTCGGTCGATACCGGCTCGGGCCTCGAACGCGTTGCTGCAGTCATGCAGGGCACCAACAACAACTACGAGATCGACCTGTTCAAGGCGCTGATCGCATCGGCCATGAACGCGACCGGCTACTCCGACGATCCGGCCAATCCCAGCCTGCGTGTGATCTCGGACCATCTGCGTTCGATGAGCTTCCTTATTGCCGAGGGGGTGCTGCCCTCGAACGAAGGTCGTGGCTATGTCCTGCGCCGCATCATGCGCCGCGCTATGCGACACGCGACATTGCTCGGCGCCAACGAGCCGGTGATCCACCGGATCGTGCCGACGCTGGTCAAGGAGATGGGCCAAGCCTATCCCGAGCTGGTGCGCGGCGAGCAGATGATCGAGGAGACGGTGCGGCTCGAAGAGCAGCGTTTCATGAAGACCCTCAGCCGTGGTCTGCAACTGCTCGACGAGGCGAGTTCCGGCCTCAAGCAGGGCGACATGCTCGAAGGCGTCACGGCGTTCAAGCTCTACGACACGTACGGCTTCCCGCTGGACCTGACGCAAGATGCGCTGCGCACCCGCGGCATCAACGTCGACCTGTCCGGCTTCGAAGACGCCATGGCCCGGCAGCGTGCCGAGGCCAAGAAAAGCTGGGCCGGGTCCGGCGAGGCGGGCGAAGACAAAATCTGGTACGCGGTCGCCGACAAAGTCGGCCCGACGGAATTCCTCGGTTACGAAACCGAGACGGCCGAGGGCGCCGTGACAGCGCTGGTGAAGGCCGGCCAGTTGGTCGATGAACTGAAGACGGGGGATGAGGGCTTCGTCGTCCTCAACCAGACGCCGTTCTATGGCGAGAGCGGTGGCCAGGTCGGTGACACCGGCACGTTGAGCGGCGAGGGCGTCGGCGCCGAGGTGCTCGCGACCGAAAAGAACCAGGGCGTCTTCGGCCACAAGGTGAAGGTCACGCTGGGCAGCATCAAGCTCGGCACGCCGCTGGCGCTGCTGGTCAATCACGAGCGCCGCTCGTCCATCCGCGCCAATCACTCGGCGACCCATCTGCTGCACGAAGCGCTGCGCCTCGTGCTCGGCGATCACGTCGCGCAGAAGGGCTCGCTGGTCTCGCCCGATCGGCTGCGCTTCGACTTCGTGCACACCAAGGCCATCACGCCGCAGGAACTGGCGCAGGTCGAAGACATCGCCAACGACATCGTGCTGCAGAACTCCGCGGTCGAGACGCGCCTGATGGGTGTGGAGGAGGCCAAGGAATCCGGCGCGCGTGCCCTGTTCGGCGAGAAGTACGGCGACGAAGTCCGTGTCGTGTCGATGGGTGACCCCACCGGTAACGCCGTCGGCTGGTCGGTCGAACTCTGCGGCGGCACCCATGTCCGCCGCACCGGCGACATAGGCCTCATCACGGTCCTCTCTGATTCAGGGGTTTCGGCCGGCGTTCGCCGCATCGAGGCGCTCACCGCCCGCGGCGCACGCCACCATGCGCGCACCAACACGAACCTTGTCGCGAGCACCGCGGACCTGCTGAAAACCACACCGGCAGAGATGCTCAACCGCATCGAGGCCCTGCAGGACAATCTCAAGAAGGCCGAGCGCGCCCTCAGCGATGCGCAGAAGAAGCTCGCGCTCGGCGGAAGCGCCGGCGCATCTGCTCCGGCTTCGGAAATCGTCAACGGCACGGCCTTCATGGGCCGCGTCGTCGAGGGCGTCGAGGCCAAGGACCTCCGCGGCCTCGTCGATCAGGAGAAAAAGAAGCTCGGCTCCGGTGTTGTCGCGCTCGTCCTCAACGGTGCCGACGGCAAGGGCACGGCGGCGATCGGCGTGACCGACGACCTGACCGGCAAGTTCTCAGCTGCGGACCTCGTCAAGAAGGCGACGGCCGCACTCGGCGGGCAGGGCGGTGGTGGCCGTCCGGACATGGCGCAGGGCGGCGGACCCGATGGCGGCAAAGCCGCCGAAGCCGTCGCCGCGATCCGCTCAGCGCTCTGACGTAGTGACTTCGGGGGCGCCGGTTATGGTGTCCTCGAGCGGGGTATCGGGGGCCATCGCGCGCGCCCTCTCCGCCTCACGCAGTGTCGATGGGCCGGCGCCGGCGGGCGCGTTGCGCGAGAACACACGAGTTCGGGCATCGCCGCGGATCACGTTGAGGATGCCGGCGATCACGATCACCGCGATGCCCGCATAGGCAAAGGCGTCCGGGTATTCGACGTAGAAGACCGCCCCGAACAGAATCGCCCACAGGATCTGCGAGTACTGCAGCGGCGCGATCTGGCTGGCCGGAGTGCTGCGCGTCGCGGCGATGAACAGCAGGTTTCCGGTACCGCCAAGCGCACCGATGCCCATCATCAAGGCCAGTTCCTGCCACTCAAGCTGTTTCACGTTGCCGGTGACGATCATCATCACGCCGTTGAACAAGAGGATGTAGCAGGTCGCGATGCCGATCAGGCTGACGCGCTTCTCTTCGCTTGCGATGCGCCGCAGCACGGTCGTCGTCGTGGCGCCTGCGAAGGCCGCGACCAGCGCGAGCAGGTGCCCCAACTGCAATTCGCGGAACCCCGGCCGCACCACCAGCATCACGCCGGCAAAGCTGGTTGCCAGCAGCACCCAGCGCTGCCACCTCACCGTTTCCTTCAGCAGCGTCACCGAGATCAGCACAATGAAGATCGGCGCGAGGAACGCGATCGAATAGACCTCGGCCAGCGGGATCGAGATGAAGGCGAAGATGATGCAGATGTTGCCGACGACGCCGCTGATCCCGCGCAGGTGCACAAGCAGTGGGTTTTTCACCTTCCAGAAGTGGAGCCAGCTCTCGCCCTTGGGTGTGGTGAGAAGGGCAGGGACGAGGGAGAACAGCGTGGTGAAAAACGCGATCTCGTAGCCCGAAAGTCCGTGGCCGAGCCCCTTGATGATGGCGTCGCAACAGGAATAGAGCGCGTAAGCGCTAAATGCGAAAAGGACGCCGGGCGGCATCGCGGTCGATCCAGGAAGAGGATTCGGCGGGGAACAACCGAGCTATAGTGGCCGTGGCCGTCGCAGTCGATGCCCGCCGGCAGAATTCTGCCTATTTGGCCCGCACCCGGTTGTTCTTGGCGTTGTGCTCGAGTTCCACCAGCCCGAGCGCCTCCGCCACCGGCGTCACGTAGTTCGCAAAGCGGCCGCGCAGGCCCTTCTTGAGGCCGTACCAGCCCTTTTTCGGGTTGTCCGCTGAGCGCGCCCAAGCCTCCACTGTGCCGGGTTTGGCGTCTTTTTGCTCGTCCGTATTGCCGAGATCCATCCAGTCGCCGTGCTCTTTGAGCATGGCCGCGAGGTCCTCGGGCGCGCTGATGTGGTAGCGCAGTTCGGTGCCGCTCGCGATGCAGACCAGCGCCGGCGGATCGAGCGTGGCGTCACGGTACATCGTGATGTCACTGGTGCCCGGCGGCGTCTTCAGTTTCCACGGATCGTCTTTGGTACCCTTGGCCATTCGCTCCTCCCGGAATGCGAAACCCTCGCGTTATGCCATGGCCTTTTTGAGGTTGGCGTCAATCGCATCAAGGAAGCCGATGGTGGAGAGCCACGGCTGATCGGGACCGACGAGCAGCGACAGGTCCTTGGTCATCTTGCCCTCCTCGATGGTGGCAACGGTGACCGCCTCCAGCGTCGAGGCGAACTTGGCGAGTTCGGCATTGTTGTCGAGTTTGGCGCGATGCGCGAGGCCGCGCGTCCACGCGAAGATGGAGGCGGTGGAGTTGGTCGAGGTTTCCTTGCCCTGCTGATGCTGCCGATAGTGGCGCGTGACGGTGCCGTGCGCGGCCTCCGCCTCGACGATCTTGCCATCGGGCGTCATCAGCACCGAGGTCATGAGGCCGAGCGAACCGAAGCCCTGCGCCACGGTGTCGGACTGCACGTCGCCATCGTAGTTCTTGCAGGCCCACACATAGCCGCCGGCCCACTTCATCGCCGAGGCGACCATGTCGTCGATGAGGCGATGCTCGTACCAGATCTTGAGAGCCTCGAACTTCGACTTGTAATGTTCGTCGAACACTTCCTGGAAGATGTCCTTGAAGCGACCGTCGTAGGATTTTAGAATGGTGTTCTTGGTCGACAGGTAGCACGGCACCTTGCGATTGATCGCGTAGTTGAACGACGCGTGCGCGAAGTCGCGGATCGACTCGTCGAGATTGTACATCGCCATCGCGACGCCGGCGCCGGGCGCCTGGTACACCTCGTGCTCGATGACCTTGCCGTCTTCCCCGGTGAACTTGATGGTCAGCGTTCCCTTGCCCGGGAACTTGAAATCGGTCGCCTTGTACTGGTCGCCGAAAGCGTGACGGCCGACAATGATCGGCTGCGTCCAGCCGGGCACGAGGCGCGGCACGTTCTTGCAGATGATCGGCTCGCGGAAGATCACGCCACCGAGAATGTTGCGGATCGTGCCGTTGGGCGACTTCCACATTTTCTTGAGCTTGAACTCTTCGACGCGCTGCTCGTCAGGTGTGATCGTCGCGCACTTGATGCCGACGCCGTGCTTCTTGATGGCGTTGGCCGCATCGACCGTGACCTGGTCGTTGGTAGCGTCGCGGTTCTCGACGCTGAGGTCGTAATACTCGATGTCGAGATCGAGATAGGGGAGGATCAGCTTGTCCTTGATCGCCTGCCAGATGATGCGGGTCATCTCGTCGCCGTCGAGATCGACGACGGGGTTGGCAACTTTGATCTTGGCCATTTCAAGCTCCTCGAAAAATGTGGTTCGCCTATAGCATGATTGACGAGACCGGGAAGGGGCGGCGGTCCGGACCGGGGCCGAGGCTGAGTGAATCGCGTCCGCCGGCGCTTGACACTGTGCATATACACACTATGTCTCGGCGCATGGACGAATTCGCCGACTGCATGGTGACCAACGCGCGGATGGCGGCGCGCGCCGTGACGCGTCGTTACGACGGCTATCTGCGGCCCTTCGGGCTGACGGCGACCCAACTGTCACTGCTCGGCGCAATCCATGCCAATCCTGGAGCGACAGTGAGCGCGCTGGCCGAAAAGCGTGGCTTCGAGCGCACGACGCTGACCCGCAATCTGGACCGGCTCGAAAGCCTCGGGCATGTGGTCTCAATGCATCCCGAACGCGGCAACGGACGTATTGCCCGCATCACGAAACAGGGTGGCGCGTTGTTGGAACAATTGCTGCCGCTCTGGCGGAAGGCGCAGCAGGACCTGCGCACCGACCTTTCACCTGAAGCATTCGATGGCAGCATCACGATGCTGCAAAGACTCGCAAATCTCAAACAGCAGGACCTGACATGAGCCCCGACAATGATCCGATCGTCATCACCGGCATGGGCGTCGTCTCGCCGCTCGGCGTGGGCGTGGAGACCAACTGGCAGGCGCTGATGGATGGCCGCTCCGGCATCGTGCCGAACACTCGTTTCGACGTGAGCGCATTCGGTGCGCAGATTGCCGGCCTGGTCCCGGGCAAGGACGAGCCGCATGGCTTCGATCCGGCATCGGTGATCGATCCGAAAGAACTGAAGAAGATGGATATGTTCATCCAGTACGGGCTTGGCGCGGCGCACGAGGCGCTCACGCAGTCCGGCTGGGTTGCCGACACACCGGAGAAGCAGGCCGTGACGGCGACCATCATCGGTTCGGGCGTCGGTGGCTCGCCCGTGATGGCGGAGGCGACGAAGACGATCATCGAGAAGGGTCCGCGCCGCCTGTCGCCGTTCACGGTGCCGAGCTTTCTCGCAAACCTCGCGGCCGGCTGGATCTCCATCAAATACGGCTTCAAGGGACCGATCGGCGCACCGGTGACGGCTTGCGCAGCATCCGCGCAGGCAATCGGCGACGGCATGCGGCTCATCCGCACCGGTGAAGCCGAAGTCGTGGTGTGCGGCGGCGCGGAAGGGTCGGTGGACCCGATCTCGATCGGCGGCTTCGCTGCAAGCCGCGCGCTGAACACGACATACAACGATCGCCCGACGGAAGCCTCGCGGCCCTTCGACAAGGGTCATGCCGGCTTCGTGCTCGCCGAAGGCGCGGCGGTGGTGGTGATCGAACGGCTGAGCCATGCCAAGGCCCGCGGTGCTACCCCGTTGGCGATCGCCGCGGGCTACGGCACTTCGGCCGACGCTTACCATCTGACCGCCGGCTCGCCCGACGGCGCGGGCGCGCAGGCGGCCATGGGGCTCGCCATCCGCAATGCGGGGTTGACCCCGGACGATATCGGTTACGTCAACGCGCACGCGACCTCGACGGAGGTCGGCGACAACGCCGAGATCAACGGCATCCGCAGCCTGTTCGGCGATCGCGGACAAACGCTGGCGGTGTCGTCGACGAAGTCCTCGACGGGGCACATGCTGGGGGCCGCCGGTGCCATCGAAGCGGTGTTCTCGGTGCTGGCACTGCGCAAGCAGATGTTGCCGCCGACGTTGAACCTGGTCGATCCGGAGCCGGTCGCGGCGCAGTTCGATCTCGTGGCCAACAAAGCCAAGCCGAAGGCGCTGAAGCATGTCCTCAGCAATTCGTTCGGCTTCGGCGGCGTGAATGCCAGCCTGGTGTTCAGCGCGATCTAGTCGCGGCCTTTTTCGTTGCCGGTTTTTTGGCCACGGGCTTTGTGGCGGGCGCCTTCTTTACGGCCGCCGTTGCCGGCGCTTTCTTGGCAGCGGGCTTCGGCTTGGCATCTTTAGGTGGACGCTGCGCGACGGCGCGCTCGGCCCAGCGGACCCAGTCGCGCAGGTCGTCGTCATCTTCGATGGCATCGGCATCGACCCACACGAAGCCGCTCATCGTCCGGCCATTGTGCTCCATCGCGACCGCACCTGGCCGAGCGATGGCCTGCTCGTGGAACTCCTTGCCGACACTAAGGAGGATACGGCCATCCATCTTCGTTCCGACGAGAATGTGGCCGTTGAGCAGGAACGTCATGCCACCGAACATGTTCTTCTCGGTGATCCGCGGATCGCCGTCGAGAATGTTGCGCACGCGCTCGGCGAGATAGATCATCGTCTCGTTCGCGCTCATTTGTCGGGCAGCCCTTTCACATACGTGTCGGCGTAAGCGATCCAGCTCTTCAGAGCGGTGTCTTCGAGACCCTTCTCGTCGACGGCGATGAAACCGCTCATGGCACGCTCACCCATCGTCATCACGAATGCGCCCTTGCGCTTCAGCGCCTCGGACTGACGGTCCGGCCCGACGCGCACGAGCATCGCGCCCTTCGAAGTCGTTCCGATCAGCATGTTGCCGCGCAACATGAAGCCCACGCCGCCGAACATGCGCTTCTCGACGATTCCCTTGCGGCGCGCCAGCAGCGCGCGGAGCCGGGCAGCGAGTGCGTCCGATGCTTCGCTCATGCCGCCGCCTTGATGGCTTTGGCCAGGAAGGCGAGGCTGCCGCTGAACTGGTGGCCGTAGTCGTGCACGATGACGACTTTTGCTCCGGGCATGACGCTCGCGTAGTGATGTGCGCTATCGACCGGGATCGTGTCGTCGTCGTCCGAGTGGAACAGGGTAATCGGCAGACCCTTGGGCAAATGCGCGTCGAAGTCCGCAACGAAGCCGAAGTCGCTGTCGCCCCAGTCCCCGTCCTTGCCCTGGTAGGGCGGGGCAAGGAGGAAGAGATGCTTGAGCGATGCGTCAGTGCCCTCCGACAGGAGCTTCAGCACCGCTGCGGCTCCGATCGAGTGTGCGACCACGAGGGCACTCGGGGGTAGCGCGCCCAGTACCTTGCCCAGCTCTCTCGCGGTGGCCGGCCAGTCGAGCGCCTCGAGGCCGGGGATCAGAGGAATTTCGATCTCGAACGCGTCGCCGAGCTGCGCTTGCAACCGGCTCGCGATCTTCTTGTCGTAGGCCAAGGCGTCGTCGCCACCACCATGGACGAAGTGCAGTTTCGTGGCCATCACGGCTCCCCTCGATAGGTCTGGTATCGCGGAAGATCCGGATCAATCATGTCCCACTCGCGGTGCGAGCGCGCGAAGATCACCTGGTTCGGCTCGAACCAGTCGGTGTATGCGCCGAACAACCCGGCCGGCAGCGACAGCATCTTGGGCGCCCGGCTGGAGAGGCCCGAAATCGGTGTCCCGCAACTGGGACAGAACCAGCGGGTGTACGTGGCGCTGGAATTGGCGTGGCGGGTAAAGGCGCGCGTCTCGCCGCTGATCATGACATCGGCAGGATCGGCAACGATGGCGGCGGCGTGTCCCGAGCCGGTCGCCTTCTGGCAATCCTCGCAGGTGCAGTAGAACATGGCGCGCACCTGACCCCTGAACGTCACGTTGACTGCCCCGCAAGCGCAATTGGCGCTGAGATCGACTGTGGGGCGGGGCTTGCGGTCCATCCCGGCAGGCTCGCATGACTACGAAGGAAGCGGCAAGCCGCGGGTAACATCATTCCCTGCGCAGCTTGATTCGCCGGGCAGGCAGGCATAGGCGGTTTGCATGAGCCACACCCACGTCGCGCTGCCCACCGAGGCGATCTACGCGCCGGACTATCCCATAGAGACCGAGCGGCTGCGGCTGAGGCCGTTCAACCGTGGCGACGTCGATGCGGTGTTCGCCTATCGGCGCCGCGAGGACGTGGCGCAATACCTGTTCGACCGCCCGCTCTCGCATGACGAATGCGCCGAGGCGGTTCGCGGACGGACGGGGCAGGTGGCGTTCATTGCCGAGGGCGACAAGATTCTGCTGGCGGTGGAGCAGAAGGTCGATGGCCACGTGATCGGCGAAGTCTCGCTGATCTGGCGTAGCATCACCGACCGCCAGGCCGAGATCGGTTACATCTTCCACCCCGATTTCCATGGACGGGGCTACGCGACCGAAGCGGGCCGGGCACTGCTCGCCTTCGGCTTCGGAGAGGCGGAACTGCACCGCATCTACGCCCGCTGCGACGCGCGCAACGTTTCTTCGTGGCGCGTGATGGAGCGTCTCGGCATGCGCCGCGAAGCACACTTTCGTGAGCACATGCAGGTCAAGGGCCGGTGGGACGAAGAGATGATCTACGCCGTGCTCGAAAACGAGTGGCGCGAACGCCTGTAGCGCTCGCGCATCGCGGCAGATTCGTGTCGGAACGCGATGATTTGATCGAACCATTAGTCGGAACCGCCACCAGCCCGTCACGTTCAGCCATCAAGTCTGAACGCGCGAGCGGAGGGCGCGTCCCATGGAAGAAATTCTCATAAAGACTGAGCGCTTGATTTTGCGCTCGTTCGATCGCTCAGACCTCGACGCGGTCATGGGTTATCACGCGCTGCCCGACGTCCAGCGCTATCTTGACTGGAAGGCGCGCGACCGGGTCGAGATCAAGGCGGCGCTGGAGGCGATGCGCAAGCAGACGCGGCTGACGCGGCCGGGTGACACGTTGACCCTCGCCATCGTGCGCAAGAACGACTCTCAGTTGATTGGGCAGGTGTCGCTTCGGTGGACCGACGCCACGGCCTCTCAGGCTGAAATCCGCTTCGTGCTCGCTCCAACCTACAGGCGGCAGGGCTACGGCAAGGAAGCGGCAAGCGCCATGCTGACCTTCGCCTTCGATCGCTTCCGCCTGCATCGCGTCTTCGCGCGGACAGCCGGCAGCAATATCGGTTCTGCGAACATGCTGCGCGCCCTAGGCATGCGGCTCGAAGCGCACTATCGCGAGCATGCATTGTTCCAGGGCGAATGGGACGAAGAGTTGCATTTTGCAATTCTCGACCGCGAGTGGCAGCGCGGCAGCAAAGTGAAGGAACTGAGCCGTCACAAGGTCGCGTAGCGGTCATCCGCTTGATCTGGCGGCTGCTTCCGCCGTAAGTGCCGGCCCATGGCCGGCACCGACAAGACCCAGCAATTCCAGTTCCGCCCCAGCCCGGCGGTGATCCTCTGCGAGCCGCAGCTCGGCGAAAACATCGGCACGACGGCTCGCGCCATGGCCAATTTCGGTCTTTGGGATCTGCGGCTCGTAAACCCGCGCGACGGCTGGCCCAATGAACGCGCGGTCGCTGCTGCCTCCCGCGCCGACCACGTGATCGAGCGCGTCCGCGTCTTTGCCACCATCGAGGAGGCCATCGCGGACCTGTCGCTCGTCTACGCGACCACTGCGCGTCGCCGTGACATGAACAAGCCGGTCTTCGGCCCGGACGAAGCGGCGCAGCGCGTGATCTCCCATATCGGCTCCGGCGCCGGGGCGGGCATCCTGTTCGGGCGCGAGAAATGGGGCCTGAATAACGAGGAAGTCGCACTCTCCGACGCTATCGTCACCCTGCCGGTCGAGGCAGCGTTCGCGTCGCTGAACATCGCGCAAGCCGTGCTGATCATCGCCTACGAGTGGCGGCGGCAGACCGATTTTGGCAAGGAGCTGCTGTTCACGGAAGCGCCCGCCGAACTGGCGACCAAGGGCGAACTGGTGAGCCTGTTCGAACATCTCGAAGGGTCGCTCGACGAGGCCGGCTTCTTCACCGCGCCGGACAAGCGACCAACCGTCGTCAACAATCTGCGCGCCATGCTGAGCCGTGGCACGCTGTCGGGCCAGGAAGTGCGCACCCTCCACGGCGTAATTTCCTCCATCGAGCGCAAGCACGAGCGGCCCAAGGCGAACCGGGGGAAAAAGCCGGACTCGACGGAATAGGCGCGCGCTGGTTTGACTGTGCCCGGCTGACATGTCAGTCACAGCCGCATCATGACCTCGCCCGATCCGGCCGCTGCGCCGTCGCCGCTCGCCTTCACCTATCGCAACTACCGCTTCTTCTGGCTCGCAGTAGCGCTGGCGAGTTTTGCGGCGCAGATCATGTCGATTGCCGTCGCGCTCGATGTGTACCTGCTGACGCGCAACCCCTTCGATCTCGGGCTGGTCGGCTTGGCTCTCTTCCTGCCGGCCCTCTGCTTGGTGCTGGTGACGGGCCTTGCAGCCGACCGCTTCAAGCGGCGCTGGATCATGGCCATCGGCGGAATGGTGGAGATCGGCGCTGCGCTGACCCTTCTGCTGATGTCGGCGTCGGGATTGACACAGGTCTGGCCGGTTTTTGTGGTGCTGGTCGTTCTGGGGACGGCGCGGGCATTCATGAGCCCGGCTTCGTCATCGCTGGCGCCGAACGTCGTGCCGCGCGAGGCGCTTGCCAGCGCCATCGCACTCAATGCCTCCGCCTGGCAGCTGGCCAACATTCTCGGGC
>JBEBHC010000255.1:0-3185 GCA_040081185.1 Devosia sp.
ACCTCGATCCGCCCCTCTGTCACCAACGCCGGCGGCAGGGTGATGAAGCGATCGAGATTGGCCGGCACGCGCACGAGCGCAGTCAGCGTCTGCGCCGTGCCTGAGCGCGTCATCTCGAAGGCAAGCGTAAAGCCGAGGTTCGGGATGAAAGGGAACGGATGCGCGGGGTCCACCGCGATCGGCGTCAGCACCGGGAAGATTTCCTCGCGGAACAGTCGCTGCAGGTATTTCACCTGATCGGGAGAAAGGTCATCCGCCTCGTGGATCACCACGTCCTTGGCGAACAATTCCTCGCGCAGCGTCTGCCAATGGTCCTGCTGTTCGAGATGGAGGTGCTGGGCGAGCGTTGCGATCTCTTCGAGCTGCTCGGCCGGCGTCAGGCCGTCGGCGCTCTGCTTGGTAATGCCGGCCTTGAGTTGGCCCTTGAGGCCCGCGACGCGGACCATGAAGAATTCGTCGAGGTTGTTGGCCGAGATAGAGACGAACCGCATGCGCTCCAGCAGCGGGTGATTGACGTTTCCCGCCTCCTCCAGCACGCGCATGTTGAACTGCAGCCAGCTGACCTCTCGGTTGACGAAACGGGCCGGGCTGGAGCGCAGGGCTTCGACGTCGGGATTGGCTCCCTCGTCGCTGCGAATTTCGCCCATCTCATTCATCGTCGCCGCCTTCCAGATCGAGTTCGAGTTGCGTCGCGCCGCGGTCCGCCAGGGCACGCGCCGCGATCGCACGCGTGATCCGGCTGCCGTCCGCCATGGCCATGCGGTCGGTGAGGTCCGCCAGAACCACCGCCTCCTCAGGCGAGCGCTCCATCCGCGCCACGAGATAGGCAATCACCTTGGGGTCCACCGCCACCTGCCGGTCCCCAAACAGCTTAACGAACATCTGTGCCAATTGGATGTCATCGCTCAAGGCGAGGGTGAAATGCGCGGCGAGTCGCGCCCGCGATTTCAGATCATCGGTCTCGAAGGGCCAGTTTGCAACGGCTTCACGCGCCGTCATCAGCACCGGGCGGCGGTCCCTGATAGACTGGTTAAGCAGGTGGAATAAAGCGGCCTCGTCATAGGCCAGCCGGTCCACGTCTTCGAGCAGCAGCGGCCCCTGCCCGCCCAGTTTCGCCAGATCCTCGATTTCGCCCGGCTGGGGGATACCGGCGCCGCTGCGCTGTGCCCAGATGCGGGCGAGGTGCGACTTGCCGGATTTCGGCGGACCGTCGATCAGCGTGAGCGGTCCCGCCCAGGCGGGAAAGGACTGCACATGGGCCAGCGCCAGCCGGTTGCCGTCACCCGCAATGAAGTCTTCCTCGAGGTGTGAGGGATCGTGGGTATAGTCAAATGGCAGCTGCACGCCCGCGCCGCCCCAGAACCGGCCGTTGCTCATTTTGCGCCCGCGACGGGACTTTCGGAGACTTTCGCCGCAGGTCGCGACGCGACGCCGGTTTCTTCAAGCTCGGGGAACTCGGCCATGGCGGGTCCGGGGCGGCGGTCCACGCCCTGATACAGCGTGCTCTGCCGGTAGCGCGCCACGGCATAGCGCGTCAGTACCGCCGTGATAGCAGCCAGCGGCACGGCGAGCAGCAGTCCCACAAAGCCAAACAGGAAGGCGAAGGTGAACAGCGCAAACATCAACCAGACCGGATTGATGTTGATGCTCTGCCCGACGAGCTTGGGATAGAGGATGTTGCCCTCGAGGAACTGGCCCATCCCATAGACGGCAACGATGATTAGTACCCACCAGCCGTTGGGCCAGAACTGCACCGTGGCTATCGCCAAAGATACCGTGAAGCCGCTGAGGAACCCGACGAATGGGATAAAACTCAGCAATCCCGTCAGCAGTCCGATGACCAGTCCGAAGTTCAGACCGGTCAGTGACAGCGCCGCCGAATAGTAGATGCAGAGCACGAGGATCACGCTACCCTGCCCGCGGATCACGCCGGCCATCGAACGGTCGATCTGGTCGAGCACGCCGCGCACTTCGCGCCTGTGTTCGCGGGGGATCAGTCCATCGATCCCCCGGCCCATCGCGTCCCAGTCGAGCAGGAGATAGAAGGCCACGACCGGCGTAATGATCAGAATGGCGAGGGTATTGAGTACCGTCAGTCCGCTCTGCGCAATCTGGGAAACGAGCCCAACGAGGAACTCGACACCTGACCCCAGCATCTGGCTGAGTTGCGTCTCGAGCTGCGCGGCCCGCTCCGGTCCAAGCCATTCGACCAGCTGCGGCGCAGCCGACGAGAGCAGGTTCTGGAGGTCGCTGATCAGCCCCGGAAGCCGGAGCGCCAGCCCGCCGATCTGCTGGACGATGAGCGGCATGACCATCAGGAACAGTCCGACAATCAGGGCCAGCACCAATAATAGAACGATCGCCGTGGCCCAGCCGCGGTTGAATCGGGCACGCTGCACCCAGCTCACCAGCGGGTTGAGAATGTAGGCAATGGCGATGCCGAGCACGAAGGGCAACAGGATCGGCCGGAGCAACCAGATCGCGAAGATCACGACCGCGGTAAAGCCAACCCAGACGAGGACTTGGTTCCTGAGACTCATAAGCTAGGCGGCGCCCTTGCGTGATCGGGGTCGAGCGGTTATCAGCCCCATCGATCTTCCCCCAGGAATACAGCCGCAGCAAGGCCAGCCGCCACATGCAAGACCTGCCACCGAACGGGCTGTCTTACAAGCACGCGGGCGTCGACATCGACGCCGGAAACGCCCTTGTCGAGGCGATCAAACCGGCTGTCCGCTCGACCCGCCGCTCCGGTGCCGACGCCGAAATCGGCGGCTTCGGCGGCCTGTTCGACCTCAAGGCTGCGGGTTTCGTCGATCCCGTTCTGGTCGCTGCCAATGACGGCGTCGGTACCAAGCTCAAGATCGCCATAGACACAGGCAGCCACTCAACCATCGGCATCGACCTCGTCGCGATGTGCGTCAACGACATCGTCGTCCAGGGCGCAGAGCCGCTGTTTTTCCTCGATTATTTCGCCACCGGGCGGCTCGACGTTGCCACAGGCACGGCAATTGTCGAAGGCATCGCAGAAGGCTGTCGTATCGCCGGCTGCGCACTGATCGGCGGTGAGACCGCCGAGATGCCGGGGATGTACCACGATAAGGATTACGACCTCGCGGGCTTCGCGGTCGGGGCGGCCGAGCGCGGCACCTTGCTGCCTCGCGCCGATGTCGCCGCCGGCGACGTAC
>JBEBHC010000010.1:0-40420 GCA_040081185.1 Devosia sp.
GTGGGCGGCAGCTTCAAGCGCATCCAGTTCACGCCCGACCTCGTGCCGTCGGATCTGGTCGGTACGCGGATCTACAGCCAGAAGAGCGGCGACTTCTCGACACTGCTCGGTCCGGCCTTCTGTAATCTGCTGCTCGCCGACGAAATCAATCGCGCCCCCGCCAAGGTGCAGAGCGCTCTGCTCGAAGTGATGCAGGAGCGCCAGGTGACCATTGCCGGCGAGAGCCACAAGGTACCCGAGCCCTTCGTCGTGATGGCGACGCAGAACCCGATCGAGACCGAAGGCACCTACGCGCTGCCCGAAGCGCAGGTCGATCGCTTCATGATGAAGGTACTGGTCGGCTATCCGACCCAAGAAGAGGAATACGTCATCGTGTCGCGGGTCACCGGCGCCATGCAGGCCGTACAGCGCGTCGCCAGGATCGAGCAGCTGATCGCGCTGCAGCAGAAAGTGCGAGCGGTCTATGTCGATCCCACGCTGCTCAAATTTGCCGTGCAGGTCGTGACGGCGAGTCGCAATCCGGAGGCGGCGGGTATCAAGGATGCCAACCGTTTCGTCCTCTATGGCGCGAGCCCTCGCGGCACCATTTCGATGATCGAGGCGGGGCGGGCGCTCGCCTTCCTGCGCGGTCGCGACTACGTGCTGCCGGAGGATGTGCTCGACGTGACGCCGGACGTGCTGCGCCATCGCATCGTGCTGAGCTACGAGGCACTGAGCGAAGGCATCACGGCCGACGACCTGATCGGCCGCATTCTCAAGGCAATACCCGCACCCGAAAAGCTGCTGGAGAGCCATGTCCGCGTCGCCTGACAGCGCCGAAGCCCTGCTGCGCAGGCTCGAATGGACGGTAATCCGCCGTCTCGACGGACTGCTGCAGGGTGACTATAGAACGCTGTTCCGAGGCTTTGGTATCGATCTCGCCGATCTGCGCGAATACCAGCCCTACGACGATGTCCGTCGCATCGACTGGAACGTCACCGCGCGCACCGGCGTGCCGCATGTGCGCGTTTATAACGAGGACCGCGAGCTCACCGCGTGGTTCCTGCTCGATCTATCCCCCTCGGTCGATTTCGGCTCGGGCGAGGTGAGCAAGCGGCGGGTATTGGCCGAGTTCACCGCCGTACTCGCACGTCTGCTGACCCGGCAGGGCAATAAGGTCGGTGCCATCCTCACCGACGGCATCAACCGGCTGGTCGTGCCGCCGCGCGGCGGGCGGGCGCATGTGCTTTATCTGCTCGACAAGATTCGCACTCATCCTCGGCTGTTGCGCGCCCCGCGCACGGATCTTGGAACCTTCCTCGGCAGTGCCATCGGCGCGCTCAAGCGCCGCTCGCTGATCTTTGCCGTCTCCGATTTCGTCTCCAATCCGGGGTGGGAGAAATCGCTTGCCATGCTCGGACGCCGTCACGAAGTGTTGGCGGTGCGGCTCACCGATCCGATCGATCTGGCACTGCCCGACCTGGGCCTGATGCCGATGGAAGACGCGGAGACTGGGGAGCAGATCTTCGTCGACACCGGCGATCGCGGCTTCCTGCGTCGCTTCACCGAAATCGGCGAAGCACACGAGGCGTCCCTGATGTCGGCCTTCGAGACTGCAGGCGCCGACGTATTGGAACTGTCGACCGGCGACGACCTGATCGACGCGATCCGCCGTTTCGCCGACCTGCGTCGCGGCACGGGCGGCTCGTTGCCAGCGCATCTTGCCGGAGCACCACACGAGGAGGCCGTGCCATGACGTTCATCTGGCAGGACATGCTCTGGCTGCTGTTGCTCGTGCCAGCACTGGTGGCGCTCTATGTATGGGTGCTGCGCCGGCGCAAAGTCAGCACGGTTCGCTATGCAAACCTCGCGTTGGTGAAGGCCGCGCTCGGCAAGGGTCCGGGCTGGCGCCGTCACATCCCGCCGGTTTTGATGCTGCTCGCCATCACTGTACTGATTATCGCGGTGGCGCGGCCTGCTGCCGTGCTGACCGTGCCCTCGGCACGCTCGACGGTGATCCTTGCGATGGATGTCTCGGGCTCGATGCGGGCCGAGGATATCACACCCAATCGCATGGTCGCGGCACAGCTTGCGGCCAAGCAGTTCATCGCCGGCCAGCCGGCCAATGTCGAGATCGGCATCGTCGCCTTCGCCTCCGTGGCGCTTCTCGTGCAGGCGCCCACCATCGAGCGCGAACCGCTCTATGCCGCCATCGATCGTTTCGAGCTTCGGCGTGGCACCGCAGTAGGTTCCGGTATCCTCACCTCGCTCGACACCATCTTCCCCGAGGTCGATTTCTACGAGGGCATCCCGGGTGGTGCAGACGACCCGTTGATCTCGGGGCTCGGGCCGCCGACGCGCGGTATCGGCAACGGCATTGTGGTCGACCCGGCGCCGGGCGGCCCCGACCCGCGCTCGCTCGATGCGCCACCGTCGAACTATACGCCTGTGGACCCGGGCAGCTATGAAAACGCCGTCATCATCCTGCTGACCGATGGTGCCACTACGGCCGGTCCCGACCCGATCAAGGCCGGGCAGATGGCGGCCGATTTCGGCGTGCGCATCTTCACCGTGGGCTTTGGCTCGCCGGACGGCGCTGTGGTCAACTTTGCCGGCCGCTCGATGCGCGCCGAACTCGACGCGACGACTCTGATGGATGTAGCAGCGCGCACCGATGGCCAGTATTTTGAGGCGACGTCGGCTGCCGATCTCACCAAGGTCTATCAGAAGCTCGCGACGCGGCTGGTCGGCGAGAAGAAGCTCACCGAGATCGCGTTCATCTTTGCCGGCATTGGCGCACTGTTCGCCATGCTGGGCGCTGCACTGTCGCTGCTCTGGTATGGACGGCTCGCCTGAGGCGGAAGGGCCGCGGTTACTCTTACCAGCCGGTGCCATCGTCAAGCGAGATCGAAATACCGGCGCGCAGATGCGTCGAGACGATGTTGGTCTGGAGGCTTCCGCCGCCGGTCAGCGTCACGTCGTTGATCGCGTACGAGATCTTCCCCTCACCGAAGACGCGCCAGTTCGGCATCACCTCGTAGGACACGCCGGCGAGGAACTGCACCGCCGGACCGCCCACCTGGTAGCCCCAGGTCGTCGTGTTGGGCAGCGGAGTGAAGGCACTGGTGGTTTTCACCTCGACATGCGGAATGGCGATGCCGGCACCGGCGCCGACATAGACGCGCGCCTTGTCGAAGTCCCACTTGCGGAACACGTTGGCGGTCAGGAGGTTCAGCCCGTCCGAAAATTCGAGATGCGAGAAATCGGAGCTGAGCGCCGGGTCGGTGAGATCGGCATAGGCCTTGGCGTGGTTGAATTCGACGCCGACGCCCCAATCCTGCAGGCTGTCCGGCCAGTAGATCACCGACAGCTGGTAGTAGAGCGGCGCCTCGAAGGAGAGGCCCTTCCAGCCTGGGTAGTAGGTCCGGCTGTCCGATGGTCCATTGACCACCATCTTGCTGTGGGCGCTCTCGTTCATGCCGAGGCCGACCTGCAATTCCCACTCGCCCGCCTGCGCGGCGCCAGTGACCAGCAACGCGGCAAACGCCGCAAGAGCACCAATACGCATCAACCCCACCCCGAAGAATGGCCGCAATCTAGTGCCGCTCCGCCCCTTACGCAACGGGGCGAAGCGGCTTGTTCGCTACTGCGGCTGGCCGATACCGGCTGGGCTTTCCCCGGGCGCCAGCACGTAGCGCCAGATCAACCCGCCGACGGCCGCGCCGACCAGGGGCGCCACGATGAAGAGCCACACTTGGCCCATCCCGCCATTGGTCGAAAAGATCGCCGCGGCGATCGAGCGAGCCGGATTGACCGAGGTATTGGTCACCGGAATCGAGATCAGGTGGATCAGCGTCAGCCCGAGGCCGATCGCCAGAGGCGCAAAACCGGCCGGAGCCGCCTTGCTGGTCGAGCCGAGGATGATGAGCAGGAAGAGCGCCGTCATCACCACTTCGCACACCAGGGCCGAGACCATCCCGTAACCGCCCGGCGAGCGGGCGTCGAAACCGTTGGACGCAAAACCGCCCGCGGCGAAATCCGCCGTGCCCGAGGCAATAAGATAGAGCACTGCCGCGCCAACGATGCCGCCGATCACCTGTGCCACCCAATAGGGGATGAGGTCTTTCCACTCGAAGCGGTTGGCGAGAGCCAGCCCCAGCGACACCGCCGGGTTGAAATGTCCGCCCGAAATGCCGCCCACGGCATAAGCCATGGTGAGCACTGTCAGGCCGAAGGCGAACGAAACGCCGATCCAGCCGATGCCGAAAGTCGGATTGCCCGTCGCCAGCACGGCTGCACCGCAGCCGCCTAGAACGAGCCAGAAGGTGCCGAAGGCTTCGGCACTCAGTTTCCTGAACATGTGACGCTGATCCCCATAGAGTTTCCCACGGGAACAGGGCTAGCGCGGCTTCGAGCGGTTGAGAATCGGCGGCGCAGTGCTTTGCACCGCTATCGGGTCAGCGCAGGCCGACTTCCTCGAGCAGGCCCATCCGCTTGGCGTCGTAGTAATAGCCCCGCGAATAGCCGCTGACCGCCCCGTCGGCACTGCCACCCGCCACCTTGTAGGCGCCGGCCAGATATTTGACGCCGTAGCGCAGGTTGGTATCTGCATCGAGCAGCCCCGAGGCCGGGCCGCGATACCCCATCGTGGTGGCTGTGTCGTAGCGGATCTGCATCAACCCGTAATATGGCCCGTTCCGTGCGGCCGGGTTGTAGCCGCTCTCGCGCACGATGATGCGGTGAATCAGCGATTCCGGCACGTCGTACATCGCGGCGTACTTCGCGATGAGCGGGCTCAGCGCCTGACCGCCGAGACTCTTGGTAGCCGGAGCAGACACTGCGACTGCCACCGGCGTCTCAACTCTTGCGGGCGCGAAGCTCTTGACGCTGCTGGGCGCAACGGTGCTGCAGGCCGCGAGCAGCATCACGACGGGAACTACCAGAAAACGCAAAAACTTCTCGGCCAACAGGCTTGCCCCAATTCGTCCCGGCGCCCTTAGCATCGCGCCACACCTGAGGCCAGAGTGGGTGCGCAAAGCTGTCCGGCCGCCGCCGCATGGCTTCCAATCGGCCATGATTGGGACGCGGGTGTGGCGGCAGGTGGCGATCAGGCGGAAATCCCTTCCTCCACCAAGACACAGCAAGGGTACACAATTTCTCGACTGATTCACTAGGGTATCACATGCTCACCCCAGGCGAGCGCTCCTCCCTGGCGGTCGCGAATGTGCCGGGCCTTATGGCTCGGCGCGAAAAGGAGGATGAGATGAGCGGTCTTTTCGATGAACTGAAGCGCCTGATCCTGCTGGAAAAGCGCCCGGGCGAAGACGATGACGAAAGTTCCGGCCTCCGTCGCGATGAGCGGCAGGCCTCCATCCTCGCGGACAAGTATCCGCCCGAGGGCGACGAGGTCGATGCCCGGACGAGCGAGTTCAGCCTCGCCCGCCACATTACCCAGCCCTGGTACTGACGCTCTATCCCGGACCCGGCAGGATCGCCGGGTCGGTCAACCCTTGTTCTTGTTGTAGACGTCGAACACCACGGCGCCGAGCAGCACCAGACCCTTGACCACCTGCTGCCAGTCGATGTTGACGCCGACGATCGACATGCCGTTGTTCATCACGCCCATGATGAACCCACCGACTACGGTGCCCACCACCTGGCCCACGCCGCCCATCGCCGAGGCACCACCGATGAACACGGCGGCGATGACGTCGAGCTCGGAACCGAGTCCTGCCGCCGGCACCGCCTGTCCCTGACGGGCCGCGATGATCAGGCCGCCGAGCGCCGACAGCACACCCATATTCACGAAGACCAGCAGCGTCAGGCGTTCCGTCTTGATGCCGGAGAGCTGCGCGGCCTTGATGTTACCGCCCATCGCATAGACGCGCCGTCCGATGGTGGTGCGTTTGGTGACGAACATGAAGAACCCGATGAGCAGGCTCATCACCACGAGTACGATCGGTAGGCCCTTGTAGTTTGCGAACTGGAAGAACAGGAACAGCGCAAGTGCCCCCACCGCCACGGTCTTGAACGCGAACAGCCCGAACGGCTCGGAGCTGTGACCGCGGCGCTCGCGCGTCCGGCGTCCGGCAATGCCGAACCAGACATAGGCCAGCACCGCAATGAGGCCGATCACGATGGTCGTCATGTGCAGCACGATGCCGCTGCCCTGCACAGTCTTGCCGGCGGCGTTGACGATGGGCGCGACCAGCGTCAGCGGACCGATGAAATCGGGGATGAAGCCCGAGCTGAGCTGCTTGAAGGGATCGGGCAGCGGTCCGACCGATGAGCCGCCGCCCAGCAGCGCCTGGCACAGACCGCGGAACACAAGCATGCCAGCCAGTGTCACGATGAAACTGGGAATCTTGTGGTAAGCGATCCAGTAGCCTTGCGCAGCACCGATGCCGGCCCCGACGATGAGGCAGATCAGCGACACGACCAGCGGGTTTGAGAAGATGCCGAGCGGCCAGATGACCATCATCATGGCCGCCAGCGCGCCGGTGAACCCGGCGACCGACCCAACACTGAGGTCGATGTGGCCTGACACGATCACCAGCAACATGCCGAGCGCCATGACGATGATGAAGCTGTTTTGCTGAACGAGGTTGGACAGGTTCAGCGGCTTGAACATCGTTCCATTGGTGAAATACTGGAACACCAGCATCACCAGGATCAGGGCCAGCAGCAGGCCGTATTCACGCAGGTTGTTCACCAGCGAGGTAACTGGCACGCGGTCGACCGGCTTGACGTCCTGTGCGGTGCCGGTCTGCGGAGCGGGAACGGTTTCGGTGCTCATGATGCTTTCTGTTCTCTCCGAACGATGGCGCGCATGATCTTTTCCTGGCTGGCATCCTTGGCCGCCATTTCGCCGACGATGCGACCTTCGTTCATTACATAGATGCGATCCGAAATGCCGAGC
Source organism: Devosia sp. (assembly GCA_040081185.1). Lineage (GTDB taxonomy): Bacteria > Pseudomonadota > Alphaproteobacteria > Rhizobiales > Devosiaceae > Devosia_A. The sequence goes on from JBEBHC010000010.1 coordinate 6,899, forward strand.
AGTTCGGGCATCTCCGATGAAATGACGATGATGGCTTTGCCCTCGGAAGCGAGGCGGGCGATGATCGTGTAAATCTCATACTTTGCGCCGACGTCGATGCCGCGCGTCGGCTCGTCGAGGATCAACACCTCAGGATTGGCGAAGAGCCACTTGCTCAGCACCACTTTCTGCTGGTTCCCGCCCGACAGGTTTCCCGTCTTCTGGAACACGCTCGACGAGCGGATATTGGTCCGTCCGCGAAAATCGTTGGCGACATCGAGTTCGCTCAGATCGTCGATGACGCCGTTCTTCGATACACCCTCGAGGTGCGCCAGGGTGATGTTGTGCTTGATGTGGTCGATAAGGTTGAGGCCGTAGGTCTTGCGATCCTCGGTGACATAGGCAATGCCCTGCTCGACGGCACGGCCGACCGACGACACGTCCAGCTTCTTGCCGTTGAGGAGGACCTCGCCTGTGATGCGCCTGCCGTAGGACCGGCCGAACACGCTCATGGCGAATTCCGTGCGCCCGGCGCCCATCAGCCCGGCGATGCCGACGACCTCGCCCCGGCGCACATTGATATCGATGCCTTTGATGACCTGCCGCTCGGCGTGGATCGGGTGATAGACCGACCAGTTTTTGACCTCGAACACCACATCCCCGATCCTGGGATCGCGTGGCGGGAAACGGTCGTCGAGCGGCCGTCCCACCATTGAGGTGATGATGCGGTCTTCACTGATCTGGCTGCGGTCGAGCGTCTCGATGGTCTTGCCGTCGCGAATGATCGTCACGTGATCGGCGACGCGATTGATCTCATTGAGCTTGTGCGAAATCAGGATGGAGGTGATGCCCTGTCGCTTGAACTCAAGCAAGAGATCGAGCAGCGCCTGGCTGTCCTTTTCGCTGAGGCTTGCGGTCGGCTCGTCGAGGATGAGGAGCTTGACTTCTTTGCTCAGCGCCTTGGCGATCTCGACCAGCTGCTGCTTGCCGACGCCGATATTGGTGATGAGGGTTCGCGGATCCTCCGAGAGCCCAACCTTGGCGAGCAGGGCGCGCGTCTTGTCCTCATTGCCGCCCCAGTCGATGACGCCGAACCTCGCCTGCTCGTTACCGAGAAAGATGTTTTCGTTGATTGACAGCATCGGTACCAGGGCAAGCTCTTGGTGGATGATGACGATGCCGACGCGCTCGCTGTCGTGGATGCCTTTGAACGACATGTCCTGGCCGCGATAGACGATCTTGCCGTCGTACGAGCCGGCCGGATAGACGCCCGACAGCACTTTCATCAGCGTCGACTTGCCGGCACCGTTCTCGCCGACCACGGCGTGAATCTCGCCCTCTTCGACACTGAGGGTGACGTCGGAAAGCGCCTTCACACCCGGAAAGGTCTTGGTGATGCCGCGCATTTCCAGAATTGGCGAAGCCATGCCCGCTCCTCCTCAGCCTGCGATGGGATGTTAGCTGGCCGTGCTGTCAGCGAAAAGGGCCCCGCGCTTGCGACGCGGAGCCCTCTGTTCACAAATCGCGGCGGCTTACTGGAGCTCTTCCGCCTTGATGTAACCCGAGTCGACGACCAGCTTCTGGTAGTTGGTGACGTCGACTTCATACGGCGTCAGCAGGATCGAGGGGACGACCTTCGAACCGTTGTCGTAGGTCTTGGTGTCGAGTCCCGACGGCGTGCCGCCAGACAGCACTGTATCGACGAGTTCGACGGTCGCCTTGGCGAGATCGCGCGTGTCCTTGAAGACCGTCGAATACTGTTCGCCGGCGATGATGCCCTTGACCGAGGCGGTCTCGGCGTCCTGGCCGGTCACGATCGGCCAGACCTGGTCGGCCGTGCCGTAACCGCTGCCGCGGAGCGCCTCGATGATGCCACGGCTCAGGCCGTCATACGGCGAGAGTACGCCATGAACGATGGTACCGTCCGAGTAATTGGCCGAGAGCAGGTTTTCCATACGGGCTTGGGCGGGACCGGCCAGCCAGCGCAGGATGCCGACCTTTTCCATCCCCATCTGGCCGGAAACGATCTTGATGTCGCCGGCATCGATCAGCGGCTGCAGCACCGACATGGCGCCGTCATAAAAGAAGAACGCGTTATTGTCGTCCGGCGAACCACCGAACAGTTCGACATTCCACGGCTTGGTGTCGGGGAAGCGTTCCTTGAGGCCCTTGATCAGCGAATTGGCCTGGATGACGCCGACGCCGAAATTGTCGAACGTGGTGTAGTAGTCGACGTTGGGGGTGCCCTTGAGCAGGCGGTCATATGCGACGGTGACAACACCGGCGTCTGCGGCCTTCTGCAGTGCGTCGACCAGCGTGGTGCCATCGATCGAGGCGATGATGAGCGCGACCGGCGACTTGGTCAGCTCGTTCTCGAGCTGGCTGAGCTGCGTCGGGATGTCGTCCTGGGCGTATTGCAGGTCGACGGTGTAGCCCTTGGCCTCGAGCTGGGCCTTGACGGCGTCGCCATCGTTGATCCAGCGCTGCGAGGTTTTGGTCGGCATCAGGACGCCGATGAGGCCTTTGTCCTGAGCAAAACTAGCTGTCGCCGTGGTGAGCGCGAGCGCACCGACCGCAGCGGCCAGAATGAGTCTGAATGCTTTCACGAATGGACCTCCCGGGTACCGTTTGCATCTTGCCGGACACCCGCGGGCGGCCGGCGACAAGTCTGGTCCGGAAGAAAGCGACGGCGTGGGCGACTGCCCTGCCGTTGTGTCGAATGGGCCGCGAAGTCCCCTGTCGGGGCACGCGGTCTGCTCGGTCTTCCTCCCGGTCGGATGGCATCTTCTTGTGCCTTCCGGCGTGTCCTCCACGCCGACCGGAAGCTAGAGTAGTCAGATATTCTTGTAAAGAAGTTCGTGATGCGGCCCGGCTTAACACTGGACCGCTCGGCAAGAAGCGTTATGCTAAGCAACAGAAAAGGGAGGGTTTGCCGCGTTTCATGTCCGGGCAACGGGCAGTCGCGAGCAGCCAGAGCGCAAGGATTGCGCGAACGTATCTGATAAGTGAGGGGAAATGGCGAATCTGGATGAGCCCGCCGACGGTGGGCACGGCGCTGTTGCCACCGCATCGTCGATCGTTGCCGAAAAACTCGGCCGGCAAATTCTCGACGGTATGCAGCCGGGGTCCAGTTTGCCCAGCGAAGCCGATCTGGCCGCACAGTTCGCGGTGAGCCGGCTGACGGTGCGCGAGGCTATGAAACTGCTCGAGGGTCGCGGCCTCGTCGATCTCGGGCGCGGCCGTCGCGCCGTAGTGCGGGAGCCGACCGGCCTCGCCTTTTCCGACTTCCTGTCGACTGTGATCCAGAACGACCCCAAGGGCCTGTTCGACCTGATCGAGTTGCGCATGTCGCTCGAAGTGCAGTCGGCGACGCTCGCCGCCGCGCGCGCCAATCGCGCTTCGATCGCAGCCATCGAGACCGCGCTCCAGGGAATGCGGGACGCTGCGGATGCCGGCCACGCAGCCGATGACGACGAGGCACTGGAACGCCGGTTTCATTTGTGCGACGTCGCCTTTCACGAGGCCATAGCATTGTCGAGCGGCAACCGGCTGATCTCGTATCTCTTCGAGGCCATGGCTGCTCCGCTGCAACGCAGCTTCGTGTTGAGCCGTCGCGGACACAACCTCCGCGGCCATACCGTCGCCGACACCATTGCTGCACATGACAGGGTGCTGCAGGCGATCCGCGAGAAGAACCCGAAAGCAGCGGCGGCGGCGATGCGCGCCCATCTCGAAGATACCGAGCGCGACATCCGCGCCGGGCTGAGCTCGAACCAGATCCAGCCGATCGTCTGGCGGGCCGTGGCGGGCTAAGGCTCGCGGCGGCGCGACGACGCAAGCACTGCTCGGGCAATTCCTCGCATTGACGGCGAACCCACTTCGGCATTGTCGTCAAAGACACCACCGTACCCGACACGTATCGGAGCATGCGGTCCAGAGGCGTAGCGCCCGTCATCGCCCCACCGGTGCTCTATTCCGCAAGGCCGTTCAAAACCGCGCGTTAGGGAGCGTTTCCCACACCCGAGTTGCTGCCTGAAGCTTTCGAGGCTTGCGGTTGCGGAATGGCAATTCGGGTCACGGGCGAGGGTGCCGCGGCGAGAAGGTTGACCGGGCGCGCTGCCGCACGCACCATGGCCGCATCATGCAGATCTCCCTCCGCGACCGGCTTCTGGATGAGATCGTGCGCCGCCGTGACGATGTCGCGGCACTGACGCAGGATCTGGTCCGCATCCCCACTATCAATCCGCCCGGCGATCATTATCGCGACATCTGCGATCTGGTGGCGCGCCGGCTCGAGCGCAGCGGCTACACCTGCGAACTGCTGCGCGCCGAGGGCGCCATCGGTGACAGCGATCGCCATCCGCGCTGGAATCTCGTGGCGCGGCGCGAAGGCAGCGCACCGGGTGAGACCGTGCATTTCAACTCCCACCACGACGTGGTCGAGGTCGGCAGCGGCTGGACCACCGACCCTTTCGGCGGCGAGATCCGGGACGGCCGCGTCTATGGCCGCGGCACCTGCGACATGAAGGGCGGACTTGCGACCTCGATCGTCGCCGCCGAGGCGTTTGCCGACATCGTCCCGGGCTTCCGCGGTGCCATCGAAATCTCGGCTACCGCCGATGAGGAGACCGGTGGCTATGCCGGCGTCGCCTGGCTCGCCGAGCGCGGCTACTTCTCGCCCGATAAGGTGCAGCACGTCGTCATCCCCGAGCCGCTCAACAAAAACCGGATCTGCCTTGGCCATCGCGGCGTCTGGTGGGCCGAAATCGAAACGCACGGGCGCATCGCGCATGGTTCGATGCCGTTTCTCGGTGACAGCGCTATCCGCCACATGGCGGCTTTGCTGGGCGAGATCGAGGGCAAGCTGTACCCCGTGCTCGCCACCCGGCAGACCGCAATGCCCGTGGTTCCGCCGCTCGCGCGGCAGTCGACGCTCAACATCAATTCCATCCACGGCGGCCAGCCCGAACCGGAAGAGGGGTACACTGGCTTTCCGGCGCCCGTGGTTGCGCATTCGGCACGCATTGTTGTCGACCGGCGCTACCTGATCGAGGAAAAGCCCGAGGCGGTGCGGCAGGAAGTGGTCGACCTGCTGGACGGGCTGAAAGCCAGCCGCCCCGGCTTCACCTACGAACTGCGCGACCTGTGGACCATTCCACCCACCATGACCGAGCGCGACGCGCCCGTAGTGAAGGCGGTCGACGCCGCGATCTCTTCTGTGCTTGGACTGGCACCGGACTATGTTGTGTCGCCGGGCACCTACGACCAGAAGCACATCGACAGGATAGGCCGGCTGCACAATTGCATCGCCTATGGCCCGGGCATCCTCGATCTCGCGCATCAGCCTGACGAGTATGTCGGCATCGACGACATGGTCGATTCTGCCAAGGTGATGGCGCTGGCACTGAATGATCTACTGAACGGGTCGTGATTGGAATCTTTGTCGCGGCCAACCCCATTTGAACGCGGGCCGTTCCGTCATAAGGTTTCCCCAAGGCCGCAGCAGGCGACCGAACCCAGGGAAACAATCCATGCGCAAATCACTGCTTTGGCTGGCGCTCGCCGGCACTCTGCTCGCGGCCCCCGCCTTCGCCCAGGCGCGGACCGATCTGACCATCGGCATCCAGCTCGAGCCAACCAATCTCGATCCGACCACCGGCGGTGCCGCCGCTGCGATCCGCAGCGTGACAGCCCTCAACATCTACAACGGCCTGACGCGCATCGACAAAGACGGCGCGGTTCAGCCCGACCTCGCGACAAGCTGGGACATCTCGCCGGATGGCCTCGTCTATACCCTGCACCTCAAGACTGGCGTGAAGTTCAGCGACGGCACGCCGTTCACCGCCAATGACGTGAAATGGACGCTCGACCGTGACCGCGCCGCGGATTCGCTGAGCGCGCAGAAGCAGCTCTTCGCCAACATCGCTTCGGTCGACGTGGTCGACGACGCGACGGTGAAGGTGACGCTCAGCGCACCGCAGGGCGACTTCCTCTACGGCATGGCCTGGGGCGATGCAGTGATCGTCAATGAGAAGTCCGCCGCCACCAACGCCACCAACCCGGTCGGCACCGGCCCCTACAAGCTCGGCGAATGGGTGCAGGCCGACCATGTGACGTTGGTGCTGAACCCCGAATATACCGGCACGAAGCCGCCGCTCGACAAGGTCACCTTCAAGTTCATCTCCGACCCCTCGGCCGCCACTTCGGCGGTGCTCGCAGGCGACGTCGACGTGTTCTCCGGCTTCCCGGCTCCTGAACTGCTCGAGCAGTTCAAGTCGAATGCAGAGTTCCAGGTGCTGGTGGGCTCGACCCAGGGCGAAACAATCCTCGCCTACAACAACGGCCGCGCCCCGCTCGACAACATCAAGGTCCGCGAAGCCGTTTCGCATGCCATCGATCGCCAGGCGATCATCGACGGCGCTCAGTTCGGCTACGGCACGCCGATCGGCAGCTTCTTTCCGCCGAACGATCCGGCCTACATCGACCTGACCGGCATCTCCAACTTCGACCCGGAGAAATCCAAGGCCCTGCTCGCGGAAGCCGGTGTCAGCAATCTGACGCTCGAGTTCAAGGTGCCGCCGGCATCCTATGCGCGCGCCGCTGCCCCGATCATCCAGCAGCAGCTCGCCAATGTCGGCATCACTGTCAACGTCACCAATGTCGAATGGGCCGACTGGATCGCCAACGTCTTCCAGGGCGCCTACGACTACGACCTGACGATGGTAAGCCACGTCGAAGCCAACGACTTCGCCGCTTTCGGCAAGCCCGGCTATTACATCAACTACAAGGCCGACAAGCTCAACGCCCTCGTGACCGAGCTGAATGCGACGACCGATCCGGCCAAGCAGACTTCGCTGAAGCAGGACATACAGAAGCAGTTGGCTAACGATTTTGCCGCGGGTTTCATCTTCGAATTCCCCAACATCACAGTCGCCAACAAGAACGTCCAGGGCCTCTGGCTCAACGCGCCGCAGCCCATCACCGACCTGGCTGCCCTGTCCTGGGCACAGTAAGCATGGACTTTCGCCTTTGGATGGGGGAGCCTTCCGGCTTCCCCATCGCCTTTTGTGGCGCCTGAATGTCGTCTTACCTCGTCGGCCGTGTTGCCTCGGTTGTTCTGAGCCTCCTGGTCGCCAGCATCGTTATTTTCCTCATCATGGAAGTGCTGCCCGGCGACCCGGCGCAGTTCATCCTTGGCATGAATGCGCGTCCCGATACGCTCGCCGCCCTGCGCACCCAGCTTGGCCTCGATGCTCCGCCGCTGATCCGCTATTTCAACTGGATCATCGGGATGCTGCGCGGCGATTTCGGCATCAGCTACACCTACAAGGTCCCCGTAGCCGATTTGGTCCGCCAGCGGCTCGGCGTCTCGCTACCGCTCGCGGCCCTGTCGCTGACCCTCACAATCCTGATCGCATTTCCGGCCGGTATCCTTGCCGCGGCCCGGCGCAACACCGGCTCCGACTTCGCTGTGATGAGTGCCACGCAGGTGGGCGTCGCGGTGCCCAACTTCTGGTTCGCCATCCTGCTCATCTACGTCTTCGCGGTAACGCTGCATTGGGTCTCGGCTGGTGGCTTTCCCGGCTGGGACAAGGGGTTCTGGCAGGGGATGCGGGGCCTGATCCTGCCGGCTATCGCGCTCGCCTTGCCGCAGGCCTCGATCCTTGCCCGCGTGATGCGCTCAGCCCTGCTCGATACGCTCGACGAAGACTACATCCGCACTGCACGTGCCAAGGGACTGTCGCGAAGCCAGGCTCTGTGGAGGCATGCCCTGCGCAATGCGCTGATCCCGGTGCTGACCATTGTCGGCCTGCAATTCGCCTTCCTCCTCGCCGGCGGCATCATCATCGAAAACGTGTTCTCGCTGCCGGGACTGGGACGGCTGATCTTCCAAGGCATCACACAGCGCGACCTGATCGTGGTGAAGTCGGTGGTGATGCTGCTGGTCTTCGCGGTGATCATGGTGAACTTCATCGTCGACCTGAGCTATCTGTTGGTCGATCCGCGCCTGAGGCGTCGATGACGGATTTGCGCGTCGCCTCACCCGATCTATCGCGCGGCGCAATCCTTGGGGCCGCACTCCGCTCGCCGGCTTTCATCGCGGGGGCGCTGCTCACGCTGATCTTCGTCGCTGCCGCGCTAACGTCGTTCTTCTGGACGCCGTTCCCCTACGCCGCGCAGGATATTCCGAACAAGCTGCAGGGCATGAACGCCGTCCACTGGTTCGGCACCGACCAGTATGGCCGCGACGTGTTCTCGATGATCCTCGTCGGCTCCCGAACCTCGATCGCCGTGGCGTTGATCGCGGTCGGTGTCGGCGTCGGTATCGGCGTGCCGCTCGGCCTGACTGCGGCCGCACAACGCGGCAACCTGTTCGACGACATCATCATGCGCGGCAACGATCTGGTGTTTGCCTTTCCCGCACTGCTGATCGCCATCCTGATCACCGCGATCTTCGGGCCGAGCGCCACCAATGCGATCATTGCCATCGGCATTTTCAACATACCGGTGTTTGCGCGATTGAGCCGGGCGGCGGCGTTGAGCCTGTGGACGCGCGATTTCATCCTCGCTGCGCGTGTGGCGGGTAAGGGGCCGTTCCGCATTTCGCTCGAGCACATCCTGCCCAATATCATCAACACGCTGCTGGTTCAGGTTACCATCCAGTTCTCGCTCGGCATCCTTGCCGAGGCTGCTCTGGCCTATGTCGGGCTCGGCGCGCAGCCGCCGACGCCGAGCTGGGGCAAGATGCTGGCTGATAGCCAGACCATGATCTCGCTTGCGCCGCACCTTGCCATCATTCCCGGCCTCTGCATCGTCTTCACCGTCATGGGGCTCAACCTCCTGGGCGACGGATTGCGCGATATTTTCGATCCGCGCCTGTCGAGGGGCCGGACATGACGCTGCTCGACATCAAGGGCCTGTCGCTCGATATCGGCCCGTTCCAGATCCTGCGCGGCATCGATCTCACCGTCGGGCAGGGCCAGATTCTTGGTATCATCGGCGAATCCGGTTCGGGCAAATCGATGACGGCCTTGTCGGTCATGGGGCTGTTGCCGCGCAGTTCGAAACTCGCGGGTTCGATCACCCTGAACGGCACGGAACTGGTCGGCAAGCCCGAGCGCGAGATGTGCGATATCCGCGGCAAGGATATCGGCATGATCTTCCAGGAGCCGATGACAGCACTCGACCCCCTGCAGACCATCGGCACGCAGGTGGCCGAGACCATCCGCGTCCATGGCGGTGTTACGCGTCGCGAGGCGCGAGCCGAAGCCGATCGCGCCTTGACCCGCGCCGGACTGCCGGCCGATCTGTTCCCGCGCGACCGCTACCCGCACGAACTCTCGGGCGGCCAGCGCCAGCGGTCTCGCATGTAATCCCAAGCTGCTGATCGCCGACGAGCCGACGACCGCCCTCGACGTCACCACGCAGGCGCGCATCATCGAATTGCTACGATCGCTGGTCGACGACGACGGCATGGGCATGATCTTCATTACGCACGATCTGGCGCTAGTCGCCGGACTTGCGGGCAATCTGGCAGTCATGCAGCGCGGCACGGTGGTCGAAGCCGGGACGGCACAGGAACTGTTCATCAAGCTCCGCCATCCCTATTCGCGCGCCCTGTTCGCCGCGTCTTCGCACGTCCCGGTGCGCTACCCCGTTCCGGCCGGACGTCCGGTCCTCGAGGTCGAGGGGCTGGTCCGCGACTATCGCGTCGCCCCCAGGCATCTGTTCGGCAAGGCGGGAACTTTCCGCGCCGTCGATGATGTGACCTTCAAAGTCGGCAAGGGTGAAAATGTCGGCCTCGTCGGCGAAAGCGGCAGCGGCAAGTCCACACTCGCCCGCGCCATCATGGCACTGGAGCCGCCTCAGGCTGGCCGGATTGCCGTGATGGGCGAGGTGCACGACGTCGACGGAGCAAGCCTCGCCACGCGCCGCAAGCTGCAGATCGTGTTCCAGGATCCCTACGGCTCGTTCGACCCACGCCAGCGCGTCAGGACATTGGTGGCCGAGCCCTTTCACCTGCTCGGCAAGGAGGCGCCGCGCGGGCGTGCTCTGGACGAACGCGTGGCCAAGGCGCTGACCGAAGTCGGTCTCGTCCCTGAAGATGCGCGGAAGTATATCCATGAATTTTCAGGCGGCCAGCGCCAGCGCATTGCCATTGCCCGGGCGCTTATCATCGAACCGGCACTGATTATCCTCGATGAAGCTGTGTCGGCTCTCGATGTCTCGATCCGTGCGCAGATCCTCGATCTGCTCGCCAACCTGTCGGCCCGCCTCGGCGTTTCTTTCCTCTTCATCTCGCACGATCTGAGTGTAGTGCGCGCCATCACCGATCGTGTGCTGGTGATGCGTCAGGGCAAGATCGTGGAACAGGGCCGCACCCTCGAAGTCTTCAGCAACCCGCAGCACCCCTATACGCGCGCTCTGCTCGGTGCCACGCCGAGCCTCGAGCGTGCTCTCGCCAATCCGGAGAAACGACCATGATCGGCAGACTCTACGGCAAGACCGCCATCATCACCGGAGGAGCTTCCGGCTTCGGGGCGGGCATCGTCCGCAAATTCGTCGCAGAAGGGGCCCGCGTGATGATCGCCGACATCAACGGCGACGGTGCCTCCGCTCTGGCCAAGGAACTCGGCGTCATCGCCCAGCAGGTGGACGTGAGCAAAGCCGCTAGTGTCAACGCCATGGCCGAAGCAGCGCTGCACGCCTTCGGCAAACTCGATATCCTAGTCAACAATGCCGGCGTCAGCCACATGCCGGCGCCGCTCGACCAGATCTCGGAAGCCGATTTCGATCGCGTCGTCGCCATCAACATCAAGTCGGTCTATCTCACGGCGCAGGCCCTTGTGCCGCATATGAAGGCCAACAAGTCCGGGGCCATCCTCAACGTCGCCTCGACCGCAGCGGTGAGCCCTCGTCCGCGCCTGAGCTGGTACAATGCCAGCAAGGGCTGGATGGTCACCGCGACCAAGTCCATGGCGGTGGAACTCGCCCCGTTTGCGGTGCGCGTCAACGCCATCAACCCGGTGGCCGGTGAAACTCCGCTGCTCAAGACGTTCATGGGCGAGGACACGCCGGAGATGCGCGCCAAGTTTCTCGCCACCATCCCGCTCGGCCGCTTCTCGCAGCCCGAGGACATGGGCAATGCCGCCTGCTTCCTGTGTTCCGACGAAGCCAGCATGATCACCGGGGTCGCCCTCGAGGTCGATGGCGGCCGGTTGATCTAGCCGAGAAACGCGTTGACCGCCGCTGCCGCCTCCGCCGGTTTCTCCCAGTGGATCGAATGCGCGGCACCGGCGATGGTCTGAAACCGTACGCCGGGCACCCTCGCATGCAGCCGCTCCACTGCCTCGGGCGGCGCTACCAGGTCGAGCTCGGCCGATACGGCCAATACCGGGCATCGGATCGCCGAATTGTCCATTGGCCCGGTGCTATCGATGGCGGCAACCTGACGGGCGAAATCGCCGGGCGACTGGCGATGCGCGTAGCTGACCGAGGCGAGCGCGGCCGCCGTCACGTTGCGTTCGTCCGCGAAGAACGGGTCGGAGAACAGCCACTGGAAGAGCAGGCGGAAATAGTCCGCCGGCGGCACCGTGAAATAGAGCCGTGACAGGTCGTGGAAAAGGACGCGCTTGGAGGGGCCGCCCAGCGCGCTGGCCAGCGTCACAAGCCGCGCAACCCTGTCGGGATGCCGCGCGGCGAGATCGAGGCCGATGATGCCGCCCATGGAGTGGCCAAGGACATCCACGGCATCCAGACCCAGATGATCGAGCAAAGCGGCGCAATCGTCTGCCATCTCGTGGAAAACAATGGAGCCGTCGACCTTCGTCTGCCCGCAGCCGCGATTGTCGATCAGGATCAGTTGCCGGCCGGGTAGCAGCGGGAGGAGGGGCTTCCAACTGGCGCCGTCGCTGGCAATGCCGGCGATGAGCAGCAAGGGTTTGCCCTCGCCGATGGTCTCGTAGTGAATGCTTGCCCTCTCGTGGTCGAACTGCGGCATGCTGGGCCTTCCCGTAAGCGGCTGCGATGGCTATCTTTCTGTCATGGCACAGGACGCCCTCGGAAATGAAGTGACCGGCAGCGCTGCCGGCACACAGAAGGCCATCGACGACTTCGTCGAAGGTTTCCTCGGCTACGAAACGCGTGCCACTAATATCCTCGCGGCCGCCGATGCCGACCCGGAATCCGTGCTCGCCAACATCTATGCCGGTTTTACCTGGATGTTCCTCGAGGCGGCAGGAGCCGAGGACAAGGCCCGGATCTATCTCGCCCGCGCTGAAGCGTCGGCGGGCAGGGCGAACCCAAGGGAATTGCTGCTGCTCGAGCAGTTAAGAAAATGGATCGCGGGCGACGTGCCGGCTGTACAGGCCGTCGGCGATGCCATCGTCCGTGACTTTTCCCGCGACCTGGTTTCGGTCAAGCTGCACCAGTATTTCAGCTTCAACCGCGGCGATGCTGCGAACATGTTGCGGATTGCGCAGCTGGCTCTGCCGGCCAATCCCGACGATCCACATCTTCATGGCATGCTCGCTTTCGGCCATGAACAGATGCATGAACTCGGTCAGGCCGAAGTCATGGCGCGACGCGCGTTGGAGCTGAAGCAGAAAGAACCGTGGGCGCAGCATGCGCTGGCCCATGTCATGCTCTCGACCGGCCGGGTGAAGGAAGGCGTCGCGTTTCTGGATGAGGCGCGGAAGACGTGGAGCGGGCTCAACTCGTTCATGTACACGCACAACTGGTGGCATAAAGCGTTGTTCCATATTTCGCTCGGCGATGACGCATCGGTGTTCGATGCCTATGACAATCACGTCTGGGGGATCGAGCCGGACTACTCGCAGGACCAAGTGGGGGCGGTGTCGCTGCTCGTGCGCATGGAGATTGCCGGACTGGACGTCGGAGATCGCTGGCAACAACTCGCTACCTATCTCAAGCCGCGTGCTCGCGACACCATCCAGCCCTTCCTGACGCTGCAATATCTCTACGGCCTTGCCCGAGCCGGATATGCCGAGGCGCGCGAACTGCTGCAGGCGGTGGAGGACAAGGCACAGTCGGCCGCCGCGTTCGATCGGAGCGTATGGCACGATGTGGCGCTGCCGGCGGCGCGCGGTGTTTATGCCCATGCCACAGGTAACTGTGCCGAGGCGGCGCGCTGGCTCAGTATCGCCAATCCCAGGCTCGCCGAGATCGGCGGCAGCCACGCGCAGCGAGACCTGTTCGGTCAGATCCTGCTCGATGCGCACCTGAAGCTCGGCAACTGGGCCATTGCCGGACAGATGCTGGAGATGCGGCGCATCTGGGACCCCGATGGCGTGGTGGTCAACCGCGCTCTGGGCGAGGTCAAAGCGAATCTGGCGGCCGCATGAAACCGGGTCCACGCAATCTCATCACCGATGTCGCCGGTCTGCGCGTCGGCAACGCCGAAGATCACCACATCAAGACCGGCACGACGGTACTCGTTTCCGACAAACCGTTTCGCGCCTCGGTGGATGTGATGGGCGGTTCGCCCGGAACGCGCGAGACCGACCTGCTGGCGCCGGACAAACTCGTCGACGGTGTCGACGCCATCGTGCTGTCGGGCGGCTCGGCCTATGGGCTCGATGCAGCCTCCGGTGTCAGCGATGGCTTGCGCGCCATGGGTCGTGGGTTCGTCTATGCCGACCTTACCATCCCAATTGTTCCAGCCGCCATCCTGTTTGATCTCGCCGGCGGCGGCGACAAGAATTGGAACGTCAATCCATATCGCGAACTCGGCGTCCGCGCGCTTGCTGCCGCCGGAGAGACGTTTGAACTTGGTACCGCCGGAGCCGGCGTCGGCGCGACGGTTGCGGGATTGAAGGGTGGGCTCGGTTCGGCTTCCATCGTCCTCGACACCGGTCATACTGTTGCGGCATTGGTTGGCGCCAATGCGACGGGTATGGCGACTTCGAACGGCAAGCATTTCTGGGCCGCGCCATTCGAGATCGGCGACGAGTTCGGTGGCTATGGTGCCTCGCCCGACCCGGTGCCCTACGCCCAGTCGGCAAGGATCAAGCGCGATTTTCTTGCGGAGATCGGCAACACGGTGATCGCCATCGTGGCAACCGACGCGGATCTTTCAAAGACTCAACTAAAGCGCATGGCCGTCGCCGCGCAGGACGGCCTCGGCCGTGCCATCAGCCCGGCCCATACCATGGTCGACGGCGACCTGATCTTTGCGGTCTCGACCGGAGTGCGCCCGTTGGCCGACCCGTTGTTCGACGGTATCGCGATCGGCCATGCCGCCGCCGTGTGCCTCGCCCGGGCGATTGCGCGCGCAGTCTATCTGGCGACACCAGCGCCCGGCGACATGTTTCCAACGTGGCAAGAAAAATGGGGAGGCAGGAATGGCTGACAGGAAGGTTCGCTGGGGCATCGTTTCGACGGCCAATATCGGGGTAAAGAAGGTCATTCCCGGCATCATGAAGTCGCCGCACTCCGAGGTGGTGGCGCTCGGCTCGCGCGATGCCGGCAAAGCCCGCGCCGCGCTCGATGAACTCGGCCTCACCAATGCACGCGCCTATGGCAACTATGCCGAGCTCTATTCCGATCCCGATATCGACGCGATCTACAACCCGCTGCCCAACCACCTGCACGTGCCTGAGACACTCGCGGCGGCCAAGGCCGGCAAGCACGTCCTGTGCGAAAAGCCCATCGGTCTGGACGTCGCCGACGCCGAGCGGCTGCGCGCCATCCCCAAGAACGTCCTCGTCACCGAAGCCTTCATGGTGCGCTATCACCCGCAATGGATGCGGGCGCGCGAGATCGCAGCCTCAGGTGAATTGGGCACGGTGCACGCCATACGCGCCGTGTTCACCTACTTTCTCGATGATCCGAGCAACGTGCGCAACATTGCCGATATCGGCGGCGGCGGCATCATGGATGTCGGCTGCTACCCGGTGGTCGCATCGCGCTACATCTTCGGCGCAGAACCGAAGCGCGTCGTCGCGCTGGTCGACCGCGACCCGAATTTCAAGACGGACCGGCTAGCCAGCGTGATCGCCGACTATGGCAACGGCAGGCAATTGAGCTTCATCTGCGGCACCCAGAGCGCAGGCAACCAGAAAGTCGAGATCATCGGCACCAAGGGCAGGGCTGAGGTGATCGTGCCGTTCAACGCGTTGCCCGATGAGCGTTCGGCCATCGAGATTGATACCGGCGCCCCGTTCGACCGGAGCCTCGCGCGCCGCGAGATCATCCGCCCTGTCGATCAATACACCGAGCAGGCCGAACACTTCGCGCTTGCCGTACTCGGCGAAAAGACGCTGCCGTGGGGAATCGAAGACGCGATTGCGCAGATGAAAGTGCTCGACGCGATCTTCAAGAGCGAGAAGACCGGTGCCTGGGCGGACGTGTAAGGCGCCTAAGCCCGTAGGTCTTAAGGCTCGGCGACTTATGCCGCCTCGTCTTCACTAACCATGCGGTTCAGCGGCGCGATCTCGCTCGCCTCGATCCGCTCCAGCAGCGGCATGATCTTGTCGACATTGGTGATGTGGCGTTGCTCCATGGAGAAGTTCAGCGTCACGTACTCGCGGCCCGGACAGAACGTGCAGATGTTCTGGCCGGGATGCCAGGCGCCGCAATAGAGCGGCTCGACCATGCCGTGCGTCATCGGCCCATAGGTACGGTGCGGCGGCACCAGTGTCAGGGCGATTTCGATGCCCATCGAAAAACGCCAGAAGCGCTTGCCGGGCAGGGATTTTATCACCGAGTTGATCCCACGGATGGTCCGCATCACGGCGGTCATCACCACGATGAACTTGCTGACGTCTTTCTTTTCGAGCTTGCCGACCTGGTCGTCGACCGCACGCACATAGGCGACGAAATCGTCAAGCACCTGGAATTTGGCCTGTAGCGCCTTGACGCGCAGGAACCCGTCATCGGCATCGGTGCGGCGGTCATCGAGCAGCGTGTAGGCGGCGGCGATGGCGTTCTTGCGCTTGTGCTGCCCCTTGATCTCATCGTTGAGCGCATAGGTGACGAGCGCGAAATAGAGCGAACGCTGCCGCACGCCGAGCCGGTTGGAGAGCAGGCGCAGCCGGTGCCGTTTGATGGCCAGGGTCTTGTAGGCCCAGGGCTGTTCGTTGGGAGCGAGAATGTTCGCCATCACGATATAGGTCCAGGCGATAAACTGGCCCTGGAGTGTCATGCCAAGCTTGGTGAGCCAGCCGATCTTCTCGGCGCCACCCTCGCTCGTCGACCGCGCAGCCGATTGCGAGCGGGTGAGCAGAGCCGAATCGGCACCCTCGAGCAGCGCATGGCTGGAGCGGACCTGTAGCATCGAGGCATGGCCTTCCGCATCCGGCCCGCCGCGGCGCACCACGGCTTGCACGCGGAACAACGGCAGGTCGTCGCGCGCGAAGATATCCTGCGAATGGCTGATCCACTTGTCGGGATAGCCGGCAAAGTCATCGACTAGCTTAACGTCGGTGATGGCGTCGAGAATGTGCTTGGGGAACGGCTGCCCTGGTTTGGCACCCACGAAGCCGTGCGTCAGCTGCGGCGCCAGCGCCACCATTTCTGCGACGACGTTCTGGATCGAATCCTTGGTGAACGAAGTCTCGGAGAAGGCGGTGAAATAGACCGCGTCCTTGGCTTCGAAAAGGAACCACTGAAAATCGCTGAACAGCGCCTGCGGATGCTTGTCGACTGCCGCCTGCGCTGCCTGGAGCAGCAATGCCTGTTCGCTGGCAACGCCAGCCGAGGATACACTCTTCACTTGTCACTTCCCCTGCGCCGCCCCGCCGACGACGATAGGCGGATTCTGCTTCCGGTCAACCTTCGGCCGACCGCGACGCCGAGCCTGTGGCGGAATTGCCGCGAACTGGCGAAAGCTGTTGCCCTACCTACCTTTGTGCCCGATCGCTGGATTCCGGGAGGTCGCGGGGCTTCACAGGCGCACCGGGTTCGGCTATCCAAAGTCATCATATGACTCGGAGGAAGTCATTCGCCCGCTTGCCGAAATGCCCGATGCGACCGCGCGCAACTGTGTTGCCGTTCTGACCGATATCGACGACACGCTGACCGAGGCGGGACGCCTCCCGGCAGTGGCCTATCAGGCCCTCGAAAACCTGCGCGAAGCCGGCCTGTTGGTAATTCCGGTGACCGGCCGTCCGGCTGGCTGGTGCGATCTCATCGCCCGGCAATGGCCGGTGGATGCCGTGGTGGGCGAGAACGGCGCCTTCTGGTTCCGCTACGACGATAAGGACAAGCGCATGATCCGCCAGTTCATCCGCCCGGCAGCGGAGCGCGAGAACGACCGCCGGCGGCTCGACGCGATCGCTGCACGCGTGCTGGCCGAGGTGCCGGGCACCGCCATCGCATCCGACCAGCTCTATAGGGCCGTCGATGTCGCCATCGATTTTGCCGAGGACGTGCCGCCGATCGGCGATGCTGCGATCGACCGGATCGTCGCGGCATTCGAGGCGGAGAAGGCGACGGCCAAGGTCTCCTCCATCCACGTCAACGCCTGGTATGGCGCCCACGACAAGCTCAGCACCAGCCTCGCCCTGCTGCGCGACGCCTTCGGCATCGATGGGGTGGCGGACAAGGCGCGCATCGTCTTCGCTGGAGACAGCCCGAACGACGCACCTATGTTCGGCTACTTCCCGAATGCGGTTGGCGTGGCCAATGTGCAGGATTTTGCCGACCGCATCGCGGCGCTGCCGGCCTGGATCGCCTCGGCTCGCACCGCCCATGGCTTCGCCGAACTGGCAGCGCGCCTGGTTGACGCTAGACGCGGCTTGTAAAGCTTGCGACGGTCCGGGGGCTGGACTAAAGTCATATTACGACTTACCACTTTGAGCGATGGTTTTGGGTATCAACGTGACGGGCAGCGCTAGATAGATGATGCTCCACCCCGAGGCCGATCAGGTCGACGACGACCCCATCGCGGCTCTAGTCGCCGGCCGCTATGTCGATCGCTCCACCAGCCAGCCGGCCCGCATCGCCACACGTAGCATCGTCATCGAAGAGTCACTCGCCGGCCGTGAGGCCGATCTCGTAGCGGCCCTCGGCATGGGCAAGCGCATCGGCGTGGTGAGCGACAAGGATACGCACACCGTGCTCGGTGCCCGCATCGAGTCGGCGCTCGCGGGGCGCTTCGAGGTTGCCAGTATTTCGTTGCCGGCGGCACCGCACGCCGACGACGACAATGTGGCGCGTATCCGCGCCGCGTCCGCCTCGCTCGATGCGCTGATCGCCGTCGGGTCGGGCACCATCAACGACCTCGCCAAATATGCGAGCGCGCTGGACGGCAAGCCCTACGCCGTGTTCGGCACCGCGCCGTCGATGAACGGTTACACCTCGCTCACCGCCTCGATAAGCCAGCATGGCCACAAGCTCACCCTGCCCGCGCATGCACCGCTTGGTGCGTTCTTCGATCTCTCGGTACTTGCCGCCGCGCCCAAACGCATGATCCGCGCCGGCGTCGGCGACAGCATCTGCCGCGCCACGGCGCAGACCGACTGGCTGCTCTCACATCTGCTGCTCGGCACCAGCTATTCCGATCTGCCGTTCGACCTGCTGGCCGACGAAGAGCCGCAACTGCTGGACGTCGCGGCCGATCTCGTGGCTGGCAGCCGTGACGCCATGCGCATTCTGGTGCGGACGCTGATCCTCTCGGGACTGGGCACGGCGATCGTCGGGTCGAGCGCGCCGGCCAGCCAGGCCGAGCACCTGATCAGCCACTACATCGACATGCTTGCGCCGGTGACCCGGCCCAGCGTGTTTCACGGTGAGCAGGTCGGCGTCACCACGCTGTCGGCAGCGCGGCTGCAGGAAGAAATGCTGGCATCACCGCCGCGCTTTGCGCCGAACAGCGTGAGCGAAGCCGAACTGGTCGCGCATTTCGGCAAGGACCTGGCGGATTCCGTTGCGCCGGAGATCGCCGCCAAGGCGATCGACAGCGTCAAGGCGGACGAACTCAACCATCGCATCGAGCGTGACTGGCCGGCGATTGCTTCAAGGCTTGCGGCGATCCACCTTTCACCCTCGCGTATCGAGGCCGTGTTGCACGCCACCGGGGCGCCGCTGACGCCGGGAGCGATCCACCTTGAGCGCGATTTCTACGAGGCAGCGATTCTGCATGCGCGCGAAATCCGCAACCGTTTCACCGTGCTGGACGTGCTGGCTTCTGGCGGTCGTCTCGCAAAACTGATCCCGACCGTCTGATCTGGAGCCGCCGATGGACTTCATTTTCATGCTGACCCGCGGCGACAAGACCGTCGAGGACGCGCTCAATGTGCTTGACCTGATCAAGCCCCTTGGCCTCACGCACATCGGCTTCAAGGATGTCGGTGTACCGCCCGCGACGCTGCACGAGCTCACGGAACGCGTCAGGGCGATGGGCGCGACGTCCTACATGGAGGTTGTGTCCGAAACGCCGGAAGCTGTTCTCAACTCGGCGCGCGTGGCGCGCGAGGTCGGCATTGACCGGCTGCTCGGCGGCACCGATGTTGCACGCGTGAAGGACATTCTCGGCGACAGCCCCACGCAGTACTATCCTTTCCCCGGCTTTCCCAAGGGGCATCCGACAAAACTCGGCGGCAAAGCCGACGATGTCGAATCCCATTGCCGCGCCTTTCGCGCCAGCGGATGCGCCGGGGCTGACCTCCTGGCCTACCGTGCGACCGAAGCCGATCCGCTTGAACTGGTCCGCGCCGCGCGCAGCGGCCTCGGCGCCGACGGCTACCTGATCGTCGCCGGCTCGATCGCGTCAAAGGAGCGTATTCGCGCCGTGGCCGAGGCCGGCGGTGATGCCTTCACCATCGGTACGGCGGTATTCGACGGCTCGTACAATCCACGCAAGGGCTCACTGCTCTCGCAACTGAGCGACGTCATCGCCGACTGCCAGTCGGTCTGATCGCGATGCCGGTTCTGGGGATCGATATCGGAACCCAGAGCCTCAAGGCAGTGGTGCTCGACGATTCCATGCGCCTGCTCGGCGCCGCTTCCCAGTCTTATCCCTACCTGCGCCCGCGCCCCGGCTGGGCCGAGCAAAGGCCGGGTGACTGGCTTGCGGCCTTGCGTCCCGCGATTGCAGACGCATTGGCGGCGGCGCGACTTCAGCCTGGCGATATCGACGCGCTGTCCTGCTGTGGCCAGCTCGATGGCGCAATCGCAGTGGACCGCAGCGGCGGCGCCCTCGGTCCTGCGATCATCTGGATGGATCGCCGCGCCATGGCCGAGGCGGATGCCGTCGATGCCGATCTGATTGCCACGCGCTCGGGGCTGGTCTGCGACTCGACCCACATGGCGGCCAAGATCGCCTGGCTCAAGCGGAACGGGCCCTCCGGCGCTGCGCTCTACCACCAGCCGGTGAGTTTCGTGCTCGCCCAGCTGACAGGCGAAGCCGCGATATCACCATCGCTGGCCTCGACCACCATGCTCTATGGGCTCGCCGGCAGCGACTGGGACGATGTTCTTCTCGATACCTTCGGGATCAAGCGGACCGACCTGCCGCGATTGGTAGGCGAGGCCGAGACCGCCGGGCGGCTGACGGCGCGCGGCGCGGAGTTGACCGGCTTGCCTATCGGCACTCCGGTGGCCACCGGTACCGGTGACGACTTCTCAAATCCGCTGGGATGCGGAGTAACTGCGCCAGGGGTGGTAGCGGTATCGCTTGGCACGGCGGAAACGGTCGCGGCTCTGAGTTCGACCCTCTCGACTGATGCCGAGCGCCTCGTCGAGACCCACCTCTATCCTGGTGGTCTGTATCATCTCGGCAATCCGGGCTGGCTTTCGGGCGGCGCCATGCGTTGGGCGGCGGCGCTGCTCGCGCAACCCTCGGACGAGGCCCTCGTCGCGCTGGCCGCCGAGGCTCCGCCCGGCTGCGAGGGTCTGGTCTTTCTCCCCGCGCTCACCGGCGCCATGGCGCCGCGCTGGAACGCGGTAGCACGCGGCAGCTTTATTGGCCTTTCCGCATCGCACGGCCCGGCGCATCTGGCGCGAGCGGTACTCGAAGGCACTGCGTTCGCGATGCGCGACGTCATCGACCGGCTGATGGTTCTGGGCGTGCCCACCGACCGGTTGCGTCTAATGGGTGGGGGTGCTCGCTCTGCTTTGTGGTGCCAGATCCGAGCCGATCTGACATGCCGTTCTGCCGAAATCCAGCTCGAGGCCGACGCCTCGGCAATTGGCGCTGGCCTGCTCGCAGCGGTGGCCGCCGGAATCGCGCCAGACATGGGTGCGGCGGCAGCATCGCTCGATCAGGAATTCAGCATTGTGGCGCCGAACGCTGCTCTGGCTGGTATCTACGATGCGTCTTACCGGTCCTATCGAGCCGCCTATGATGCGCTCGATCCCTACTGGGACACCGCCACCGGACTCTAGCCGCGCGTGCCACGCAATTCGTCCGCGGCCTCGTAAATCCACATCACCGCGTCCACCACAGCGGCCGCATCGGTAGCGCCAGCCGTGACCGAACTATCGCGTTTCACTGCCTTTATGAACTCCGCGACGGTCAAGGCGTAGGAGTCCGGACGATCGACTGGAATGTCGGTCCATCTGGCGTCGCCCCGACGGTAGAGTCGCAATGGCTCTGCGCTGAATGGGTCGGGGATGATCAGGCGGCCATCGTCGCCATCGATCTCTATCGTCTCCTCGTCGGTCGCTCCGGCAGAGTGCGCATTGGCAGTCAAGCTGACGATGCTGCCGTTGTTCAGCAAGAGAGTCGCGCTGCCAGCGTCCTCGACATCGGCCGGGGCGCGGTAGGTGGCAACGATCCCCGTCGCAGCCACGTATTCGAGGCCGGTGACATAGCGCACCGTGTCGAGCTGATGGATGGAGTTCATGAAGATCACGCCGCCGCCCGCCAGCTGCCGGCTGGCTCGCCAGTTGCTGTGACCAGACTGCCCCCAATAGTCCAGACGCTTGTCGACGATGGTGCAAAGCCGCATCACGCGTGGTGTACCAATGGCACCCGACTGCACGATGCGCCGCGCTTCCTGAACCGTTCCGGCCCGGCGCAGCACGAAGAACACGCCGAGCTTGAGCTTCTTGTTATCGGCGAGTGCGCCGAGCCGCCGCGCTTCGGCTCCGCTGAGCGCCAATGGCTTTTCTGCCAGCATATGCTTACCGGCGTTGAGCGACTGCTCGACCACCTTTGGCAGGAGCGCATGGGGCAAGGCAGCATAGACTGCGTCGACGTCAGAGGCATTGACGAGCGACTGCGCATCGGGCTCGACCCGCGCCCCGATCCTTGCTGCGAATGCGGTAGCGACCGTCACGTCTGCGTCGCAGACTACGCTTATCGTCGCTTCGGGGATGGCTGAGATCGCCTCGGCAAACGAGCCTGCAGCTTTGCCGCAGCCGACAATGCCGAAGCGCAGCGTCACGGCGTGAACGCCTTCGGCAGAGCAGCCGCAACGAGATGCGACAGCGAGCCGTCATAGCTCTCCTGATCGTAGCGCTCGAGTTCCAACGCGACGGCCGCCAGTCGTGGGTCGGGCGGCGTCACCGGCCACGGTCTTGTCAGCCGAACGGGACCGGGCTCGACCAGCGGGGTGGCGGTCCAGCGGCCGTTCTCCCCGCGTCGCCAATATTCGAAGTGCCACAGCCCAGCTTCCTCGCGCGTGAGATAGAGCTGGCCGCTCTGCGCACGCTCGGGGAAGGCGATACTGCCGACATAGAGCCCTGCATGGATGTAGCCGAACTTGACGCCGGTCGGCGCGATGTCTTCGACCACCCAATGTCCGTCGCGCAGCGACGCAACATGGTGCCGGCCGTCGCGAGTCGACTGATCGTCCTTGATCTTGCTGACATAACCGATCTCGAACACTGGACCGCTGCTCACGTCGAACAGGTTGGCCGTGCGGTCGTCCGGGGTCTTCTGCACCAGCTCAAGCGCCGTGTAGTTGAGCGGCATGTTTTCGCCGGTGCGCAGATTGCCGATCTCTTGGCCAGACGAAGGCAGCGTCACAACGCCGGTGACGAGATCGACCTGGCAGGCCCACACATCGTGCAGCGGCTTGGTGTAATACTCCTTGGGGTGACCGGAGACGCCGATGCGCATGGTTCGACCGTCTGCGAGGAGCGCCGTCGCCATATAGACCTGCTGGTCCGTATCGAACCACAGGAAGTCCCGCGGTGCCGACCAGCTCTGCGCCCAGTCCCCCGACATGCGCCAGGCCCAGCGCCACTCTTCGACCCGCGTGAACACGTGCAGTTCCCCGTCGACGTGATGCACCTGCGCATAGGTTGTTGCTCCGGGATAGGGCAGCACTTGCTCGTCGTGCCACTCATCGATCGACATTGGGTCTTTGGAGATGCGGTAGCGGACACCCTCGTCGGCGTCGTGCCGCGAATACATGCAGACCAGCGGCTTGCCCTCCACGGCGAGCAGGGCAGGATTGTTATGGTCATCGTCCTCGAACGCAGCGAGTCGCGACTTGTGCACCGCGCCGCTCGCGATGTCGTAGGTCGCCGCGATCATGCCGCCCGTATGGTCGAGCGCGGCGAAGTACACGGTTCCGCCGATGCGGGTCGCGCGCGGACGCGTCCACCAGCACCATTGCATGTCATCGATGATGCGCCGCGGCGGCGCCAGATCGCCGGTTGACCTCACGTCCAGACCTCAAATCATATGATGACTTACGATAGGGCGACGCCCCGCCATTGTCCACCGTTTCGGCGGCCTCAGGCGGGGATTGGTCCCGGCCCTCGACGATAAACACGCAGCTCGATCACCGAGGGCACATGCCACTCGAGCGAGCGCATCACCGGCCGTCCGCCACCGGCATAGTCGACCTGATGCAGGTGCTGGAGCGGCGTGCCCACGGAGACATCGAGAATCCCGGCGATCTCCTTGCTGGCGACCACGGGCGTGATGATGGTGCGCGCGTGATCGACATCATTGCCGCGCGAGGCGAGAAGGCGGTAGAGCGAGCCCGAAAACGCCTTGAGATCGCGCTTCGCGTCAACGATATCGGCAGGCAGGGCATCGATCGAGTAAATCGCTGGACGTTTGCCGGCGATGCGGACGCGCCGCACGATCACCACCTCGTCGGAGGGCGAGAGTTCGAGATCCTCGGAGATGTCACTCCCAGCCGCCACGCGGTTGGCGTCGAGCACCTTCTTGGACGCCTTGATGCCGGTGCTCTCGAGATACTCGGTGTAGCTGAAGTTCGTATCCAGCGAGTTGCGCAGTGCCGGACCGGAGGTGACGAACGTGCCGGCCCCTTGCCGGCGCACGACATAGCCGTCCTCGATCAGCCCGCGCACCGCCTCACGCAGCGTAATACGGCTCACCGCAAAACGGGTGCACAGCATTTCCTCGTTGGGCAGTTTCGAGCCGGGCGGGAACTCACCGGCAATGATCGCCCTGCGAAGCTCCGAGCGAACGACGTCGGGAAGCAGCGGGCGCGTTCTGACAAGGACCATATCTGGGCTCAACCGGGACAATTCCCGGCACCTTTAGGGATTAGTCGTCTCGTGTCCACCGGGCCGCGGCCGCGATCCCCGGCAAAGTTCCGCTCTAGCCCTTCACCCCGCTCGAAACCACGCTGCGGATCACGTAGCGCTGCAGGAAGAGGTAAGCGAGGATCACCGGCAGGATCGCCATGACGGTCGTCGCTAAGGCAACACCCGTATAGACGCCCTGCGACCGTCCGGCCATTGCGAGCCCCTGCGTCACGGTGAACAGGTTGCGATCGGTTGTGACCAGCAGCGGCCACAAAACATCGTTCCAGCGCCAGATGACATTGAGAATGGCCAGCGTCGCCAGCGTCGGCTTGCAGAGCGGCAGGACGATCTGGATGAAGATGCGAAACTCCGACGCACCGTCGATCCGCGCGGCCTCGATCAGCTCATCGGGAATGGTCGAGATCGTCTGCCGCATCAGGAACGTGCCGAAGCCGCCGGCCAGGAACGGCAGGATCAGCGCCCAATAGGTGTTGGTGAGGTCGAGCTTGCCCATGAACAGGTACAGCGGGATCATCCGTGTTTCGAACGGAATGAACAGCGTCGCGAGGAACAGGATGAACAACGCCGACTTGCCGGGGAAGCGGCCCTTGGCAAACGCGTATCCGGCGATCGAGGAGAAGAACAGATAGCCGAACGTGGTAAGTCCCACGACCACAAGGCTGTTCACGTAGAGCTTGAAGATCGGCAGGTTCGCCGTCGCAATGAAGTAGTTGAAGAACGACGGATCGGGCGGCCAGAAGCTCGGCGTTCTTGGCAGGCTGACATTAGCCTTGCGCGACAGTGAGGTCGCGACCATCCATAGGAAGGGCGCCAGCATGATCACGGCGCCGATCAGCAGCGCAACGCCCATGCCCAGTTGTGACCGCCAGTCGGTTGGCAGCTGGAACCGCTTCTTTGCGGCAGGGGCGACATCGATGGATTCGCTTGCTTCGGCTGTCATCGGATGGCCAGGAATTCGCGCCGGAGGAAACCCCAGAAAGCGATGCCGGTGACGGCAAGGACGATCACGAAGAACACCACCGCCGCGGCCGCTGCGAGCGAGAAATCGCTGTTCTCGAAGCCCTGCTGGAACATGAACATCACCACCGATTGCAGCGATCGCGCCGGTGACCCGCCAGGCCCGCCCAGCGTCCACAGGTCGGCAAAGCGCGACAGCGCGTCGATGGTACCGGTCATGATGAGGAAGATGAAGGTCGGCCTGAGACTCGGCAGCGTGATGTAGAACCAGGACTCGAGCGGCGTCGCGCCATCGATGGCCGCGGCGTCGTAGAGATCGGTCGGGATGGACTGCAGCCCCGCTAGCGTCACGATGATGAAGTAACCCAGCCCCGACCATACGGCGAGGATCGTCACGGCGGCGCGCGAGCCACCGAAACTCAGCCGTGGATCGGCGAGCCAGAGCGGCACCTGCTCGATGCCGACCGCGCGCAGGGATCCGTTTAGCAGGCCCCAGTCAGGCTGGAAGATGTAGTTGAACATGATCGCGATCGCGACCGATGAGGTGAGCTGCGGCAGAAAGTAGATCACCTTGAGCGGCGTGGAGCCTTTGCGGATGCGGTTGAGCATCGATGCAAAGATCGTCGCCAGCGGAATGACGATGACGAGGAAGGCGACGCCGAGCAGCACGGTGTTGCCGAGCGCACCCCAGAACAGGCCGGAGCCGAGCAGACGCTGGAAGTGATAGGTGCCCGCGAAGACGTCGCCAGTCGGCGTCTCGGTGAAAAAGCTCTGCTCGAAAGCGAGGTAGGTGGGGTAGCCCACGAAGGTGAGGATCAGCAGCAGCGGCGGCAGCAGGAAGCTGTACCAGACCCAGCTGCCGCGAAATGCGGCCCTGAGAGAAGGGCGGGCGCCGGGGCCGGCAGGATAGGTCCGCGATCCCGGCGCCAAAGTCATTACTGCTGCTCGGCGATCCAGGCGTCCGTCTCGGCCTGCGCCTGCTTCAGCGCATCAGCCGGAGACAGGGTGCCGGCGAGAGCCGCCTCCAGTGCAGTCTGCATCGCCCAGCGCGGCTGTGCAGCAGCCCACGGGTAGGGCGCCTCTGCAAACTGCGGCTGTGTCAGCACCACATCGCCATCCGGGAAGGACGCGATGGCAGGGATGGCCTCGGCACCCTTGCTGCTCGTCGGCAGGCGGCCGTTCGACTCGAAATAGTAGCGCTGCGATTCAGCCGAACCGGCGAGCCACTTGAGAGCGGTCCAGGCGGCGTCCTTGTTCTCGCAGCTCGATGCCATGGCCATCGGCGAGATCGTCGCCACACCGCCCACGCCATCGGCGCCACGCAGGTTGAACGAGGAGCGGAAGCGCTTCTGCAACTCGGGATTGGCAATCAGCGGCTGGATGAAGTAGCCCTGCTCGCCTTCCGGGATGATGCCCACGACGTTGTCGTCCGACAGGAAGCCTTCCGGCATCGAGTCGCTTGCCAGCGCACCGGCCGGTGCGTACTTCGCCATGTCGACGAACCACTGCATTGCCTTGAGATATTCCGGCGTGTCCCAGGTGACCGTCATTTTCCCGTCGTCGCCGACCGAGCCCCAATTGGCGCCCATCGAATGGGCGATGGAGAGGAACTGCCAGACGGCATACTTGCCCTGGTACCAATAGCCGTAAGTCTGCTTGCCGGTAACCGGATCCGTACCGGTCAAGGCCTTGGCTTTGGTGGCGATCTCATCGAGCGTCGGGTTCTTGCTGAGCGGCTCGACGCCGTAGTGCTCGAAGAGTGTTGCGTCCCAGTGGATCACGCGCTCGCCGGTATTGTTGGGGATGTAGTAGAGGCCCTTCGGGTTGTCCGGACCCCAGATTCGCATCGTGGTGATCTGCGGACCCCAGAGATTTTCGAAGCTGGCACCTTCCGCTTCGATAAGCTTTGACAGGTCGACCAGGTCGCCGCGGCGGGCGAACGCGGCGGCGCCCGGCATCTCATAGAGGCAGGATTCGTTGGCCTGGATCATGGCCTCGGTCTTGGGCGCATAGCCGGTCGCGCCCTCGCCCCAAGGAATATTGGTAATCTGCAGGTCGATCGTCGGGTTGGCGGCCTCGAAGGCGGCTTCGAGCTTGCCGATACCGGGGGAGGTGGTTCCGGTCACGGCGTCGGTGCTGTCCTCGTCGGGATAGCCGATGGTGAGCACCGTGACCGGTGTTTTGTCCTGCGCGACGGCAGGCGCGGCGAGCGGAACTGCGAACAGCAGGGCCGTCGAAAGCATGAGCAGATGAGTAGGTCGCATCGGAGTTCTTCCTTGTGCAGTGACGCGGGATGAGCGGAGCTAGGCGTTGTGTAAGAACATATGATGACTTATGACTGATCCTATCGACAAGGCCACAAGGGTCAAGCGGATTCGAGGTGATGGCGATGCGGATCGGGCTGATAGGGATCGACAGCAGTCACGCCGACGATTTCCTCCGGCTTTTCAATGAACAGCACCGATTCCATGACGCCTCTGTGACGGCGTTCTGGAGCCATGATGGCGATGCGGCGCGCATTGGCGAAATCACAAATATCGATTCGTCGATCGCATCGGCAGTCTCGCTCGATACCTTGCTGGGACAAGTCGATGCGGTGCTCGTCGGGAGTCGCGATGGCGGATTGCATCGTGATCATGCACTGGCGGCCATCGCCGCCGGGCGTCCGACCTTCATCGATAAGCCGCTGGCGCTGACTGTCGATGACGCCGAAGCGATACTCGATGCCGGCGAGAGGGCGGGGGTCCCGGTGTGTTCCGCCAGTGCGCTGCGTTGGCAGGACGACACCGTGATGCTGAAAGCGCGTCTCGCCTACCTCGAGCGGCCGCTCGCTATCGAGGCGAACGGCACCTGGTATCCCGCAAGCCCTTATGGCGGCGCGGTGTTTTACGCCGTTCACACCATCGAACTCGTGCAGGAGTTGCTGGGCACCGACTGGCGCAATGTCGTGCGCGACGGTGCCGCCGGGATCGTATGCGACATCGCCGGCGTGAAAGTGACGCTCCGCTTCTCGCCGCCCAAACAGGAAGGCTCGCACTTCTCGGTCACCGCGAGCTGCGCGGACAAGACCATTACGCAGCGTGTCGCCTTGCCCGACGACTACATGGCGCCGGTCGCGCAGCGGCTGGTGGACATGGTGCGCATCGGCATCAGCCCTTTGAACCGCGAACAATTGCTGGCGCCGGTGCTGATGATGCAGGCAATAGACAAGGCGCTGGCCTAGCGCTGGTCGGCTTCCGCCACGAGGTCGGCGACATCGAGCGCACAGATCTGCGAGAAACCCCGCTCCGACCAATCCGTGAAGTAGAGCCGGTCGCGCGTCGCGCTGAGAAAGGGATGTGCGTGATGACGCTGATCGTCATGTGCCGGACTGCTGAGGCGCCGCAGCACAGTTGCAGTCAGCGGGTTGCCGACGCCACCGGCAACCGTGAGGATTTTGTGCCGTCCGCCGGCGCATTCGACGAAATCGAATGCGCCCGCCGGATCGAATCCAACGTGGACATAGCCCTCGGCGGGCAACAGGCTCTCGGTGAAGCTCTGCCGCACTGTGTCATACATGCCCAGATAGGTCTCCCGGCCCTGCGGGAAGTACGCGACGGATTCGTACGCAATGCCGCGCCCAGTCACGACCTGGTGGTTGATCATCGCCCCGTGCGCGCCGGGAGCGTCCGCCGGACGCAGGTGTCGCTCATCGGTCCCGTCGATCCGCACCGTCCACATACCCGCGCAGTTCTTGGGATGGTTGAGCAGCAGCGTTTCGTTGTCGACGAACAGCACGTGGTGGAAATGGTAGTCACGTTCGGCAACGACCGTTTCTTCGCCGCTATTGGTATCGATGACGGAGAGAACCGAACCGATGATGTTGCGGAACGCGGTCTGGTGGTCGGGGTCCCAATGGAAGGTTCCAGCTTTCGTCCGTGCTTCACGGTCGGCGAGCAGAGCGCGATACCTTTTCTCGTCGGCGTGGATGTAAGCGAACCACTTCCCATCCGGTGAGAAGGCCGCCTGGCCGATCGGCATGCGTCCCTCTGGCAGGCGCCGGACCAGCCGGTTGGCGAAGCTGGCGACGTGAGTGGCGCGAAGCTCGTCGTCCTGGAAGTACCAGACCTCGCCGCTGATCGGGTCGATGGCGGAGAGATGGTTGTAGATGCCATCCACATGCCACTCGCACCACACAGCCCAGCCGGCATCACGCGTGTGCCCATCGGTGAGTTGCCCGATCTCACCGCTTCCGAGGTCGAGCCGGTAGAGCTGCACCGAACCGCTGCGCTCGCTGTGGAAGACGAGGTAGCGCCCATCGGGGGTGACCGAGGGCACGAAATAGTAGAGCGCGTAGGAATTGGAGAGTCCGTCGGTGAGCCGGGTCAGCTGCCGCCCCGTGAGGGGGTCAATCTCGCTGGTCCACTCCGCCGGCGCGATGTCGCCGATCATTGGAGCCAGCGATCGCGGTGTTCAGCGATGAAAGCATCGTCGCAGAGCTGCGGATAATCCTTCATCACGCGCGTAATCTCTTCGGCCTGTCCGGGCGAGAGCACCTCGTGGTCCTCGAGGCACCAGTGGCCGCCCAGCAGACCCTGCCGCGCCAGGACCTCGTTGATGCCCGCGATGCAGCCGCGAAAAGAATTGGCCGTGTCGAACAGCGCTGCATTCATGTCGGTCAGTTGGCCGTCGAGTACCAGCAGCCGGCGCAGCTTGTCCATGTCACCCGCTACCGCGTCTTGCGCGTCGGCGACGATCTGGGCCGCTACCTTCGTGCCAACCGCAAACTGCCCGAGCAGGCCCCCGGTGAAGCGCACGCGCGTCATGCCTGCGGCGGTCTGCAACTCGTGGGTTGCGACGAGATCGCTGATGATGGTGTTGTCATTGCCGGTATAGAGCGCGACTTTGTCGGCGCGCCCCGACTGCGCCACGCCGTGCAACACGTCGAGTGTGCGGTAGCGATCAAAGGGCGCGACCTTGATGCCGGCGACGCTCTCAATGGATGCGAACCGCCGCCAGTAATCGCGGCTCATCACGCGCCCGCCCACGGCAGTCTGCAGATAGAATCCGATCACCGGTAGCACGTCGCCCACCGCACGGGCCCGCTCGATCATCGCATCGTCGCTGCCCGCGCTCGGTCGCAACAGCACTAGATTGTAGCCCAGGTCGCGCGCCAGGCTCGCCTCGGCGGTCGCCTGCTCGATATCGCCTTGCACGCCCGCGATCATCGCCAACGGACGGTTCGCTTCTCGCGCCACCTCGGCGGCGATCTCCAGCACCGGCCGGTACATGCCGTTATCGTGGATGGGGAATTGCGTGGTGTGGACACCGACCGCCATTCCGCCGGCACCGGAGGCGGCGTAATAGCGACCGACCGCCCGCTGCCGGCGCTCGTCGAGCTTCCTGTTCGGCGTGAGCGCCAGGGGATGGGCCGGGATAGCGCACCCCTTGGCGAAGATCTCGAGCGGCGACATCAGAACTTGCCGTCGCGCTTCTGGAAGCCCGTGGGCTTGCCGAGCAGGGGCAGGCCCTGTTCGACCCAGCCTGCCGTCCATTCGATGACCTCGCCCAGCGACACTTGCGGATAGCCGAACAGCCGCATGCATTTTCCGGCATTTGAGAGCAGGGCCGTAGGGGCTTCGCTGCCGGTGATCACCGGCTCCTTGCCCATCAGCCGGCCGAACTGTTCGGCCAGCGAGCGCACCGACAGCGTCTCCGGCCCGGCGACGTTGAGCACGAAAGGATCGGGCGCGGCATGCAGCAGCGAGCGCAGCACAGCCTCGTTGGCGTAGCCCTGCCAAACTACATTGACCGCCGACATGGTAACATCAACCGGAGTGCCAGCATGCACGTTGCGCGCGATGTCGATGAGCACCCCGTAGCGCATTTCGACCGCATAATTGAGCCGAATGATCGCCAGCGGCGTCCGGTTCTCGGCGGCAAAGCGCGACATCACGCGCTCGCGCCCGAGGCAGCTCATCGCATATTCGCCGACCGGACCGGGAGGATGAGTCTCGGTCGGCCCGCCACTTCCCACGGCGGTGAAAGAATAGACATTGCCCGTGGAAAGCGCCGCAATGCGGCTCGTGCGATAGCGCTCGGCGACACGGCCCGGCAGGTAGGCATTGGTGTACCAAGTATCGGCCTCGCGCCCTGTCGAGCCGAACTTCGAGCCCACGAGGAACACCACATTGGCCGCGTCGGGCAGGCCTGCCAGCGCTGCTTCATCGGTGATATCGGCGGAAACGATCTTTGCCCCGGCCGCTTCCAATGCGTCGGCCTGCGCCCTGTCGGAAAAGCGCGATACGGCCGTAATGGTCTTTTTGCCCCGCGCCGCCCGCAGCGCCAAACGCACCAGGCTCGGCCCGAGCTTGCCGCCTGCACCCAGCACGACGATGTCGCCATCGAGCCGCGCCATATCCGCAACGAGGGCGGGGCTCGGATCGGAAAGGCGATCCTCGAGCTCGGCAACGCTGCGCATACGCCCTCCAGTCATATGATGACTTACGATTTAGCGTCCGAGGCCCGCCGCAGTCAAGTCTGGGCTTCGGCGATCGACTGCACGATGGCCGCCACGTCGTCGCCCATCAAGCCGATCGCCCCGGATGCATAGGCAAAGCGCGCCTCTGCGAGATTGGCTGGCGGCCACGCCCACACCTCGATGCCGGCTGACTGCACCTCAACTACGACCGTGGCATCGAGATCGGCGAAATAGTGCTGGATGATCGGCGCCCGAGCGGCTTTGGCTTGCGCAATGAGATCGGCGGCGGTGGATGGCCCGCGCTCCGGCAGGCGGTCGGGCGCGCTACGCAGTCCGGGTACCGCCTCGACAGCCGCAGCAAGCGCCGTGTGGTCGAAAGCCGCCACCACGTCGATATCGAGCCGTCCGCGACGGGCCACTTCCTTCGCGGCATAGACGGCCGCAGCCGCATATTCGGCCGGGGTTTCGCCCTTGGCCTCGATGCACAGTGCCGTACCGGTTTCGTCGGCGAGCGCAAACAAGTCGGCCAGCAGGGGAATGCGCTCGGTGGAAAAACGCGGATCGAAGGTCGAGCCCGCATCGAGTTTCGACAACTCGGCCCAGTCCAGATCGCGCACTGCGCCGCTGCCGCTCGTGGTCCGATCGACCTGTCGGTCATGCATCAGCAGGGCGACGCCATCGCGCGAAAAGCGGACATCGCATTCGTTCATCGTCGCACCGAGTTCGACGGCCATGCGGAACGCCGCAATGGTCTGCTCGGGCGCGCCGATTTTATGCCCGCGATGCGCAATCACCAGCCGCTTCATCTGAGCCATCCCTCCAGCCGTGGAGTGAGTCGTATGATGATTCAGGCGCGCTGGCTATGCACTCCTGTGAGAGCGGTGATTCGCCCTGTGAACCGAGCGCAAGCCCCGAGGCTCTAGGCGAATTTCGACACAAATTTCGGACTCAATTTGTTTGTCTATCTCGTGTTGCCGAGTGTCACGGCGCGTAAAACAAAGTGGGTCAGCGTTATGAAAACTGCCGCGTTCGTGGTTGTGATTGCGTCCTTGGGCCTCCTCTCTTCCGCTGCGATACCGCGCGTTTTTGCTGCCTCACAAACACTTCTCGACTACTGTCCCGACTCGCAAGCGCGACCGCGTTGCGCCGCCGCCGCAGAACAATTCGTCGAGCGCGCCCCCAACGCCAGCGATGCCACGTTGTTCTCGTATGCCAGCCAGATCATCGGTGCTGCCCAGACCACGAAAATGTCGCGCGGCTTGTGTCGCGACACGGCTGCCGGCCTCGCGAAGCTGGCCGACGCTATCGAGAATCCAGACGTCAGCCTCGTGATCGAGACGGCTGGGCGAGGTCTCTGCACACAAAGCGCCGGCAGCAGCACTCTGCTGACAACGATGAAGCCGGTATCGACGAAGGGCCTTCCTTCCGGCTCGAGCGGTACCCTGCCAGGCGGTTCCAGCGGCACCACGACCAGCGGGTCAACCGGATCGAGCGGCGATCCCAGCGGCAGCAGCGGTACGAGTGGCACGAGCGGCGACACCAGTGGCAGCAGCGGCGCGAGTGGCACCAGTGGTGACACCAGCGGGAGCAGCGGCGCGAGTGGCACCAGTGGTGACACGAGCGGAAGCAGCGGTACGAGCGGCGATACCAGCGGGAGCAGCGGCACGAGTGGCGCGAGCGGTGATACC
>JBEBHC010000100.1:0-11812 GCA_040081185.1 Devosia sp.
CTATGGCACCGCCGGCGCATTCGGGCACGTGACCGAGGAGTTCCAGCGCGTCTGGCCGATTTATCGGGAGCAGTTTCGCTCGCTGCACTATGTGGGCGCGGAGATGATGCTCAATGCCTGCCTTCACGCCATGACCGAGGTCGAGAAGGTGGACGCGAAGGCCGAAAACCTGCTGATCCGCTGGTGGTGCACCCGGACGCGGGCGCGACAGATGTCGTTCAAGAAGGCCAAAAGCGCCTCGATCCTGCACCTGGCGGCGGACAAGCAGTTTCTCGCGACTTGGGCACACCGGGATTTCGATCCTCCGGCGTTTATTTCCAGCTACGAAGGGCACATCAGGGCCCGCATCGCAGCGGGCATCGTGGCCAACGTTTCCTCGCGGCTCGGCGGCAATCGCGGGCAGTACCTGCCGCGATACTGGTGATTGGGAATCGGTTGGCGGCAGGGTAAACTGGGGCCATGCGCCAATATCTCGAACTGCTCAGCACCGTGCTCGAAACCGGTACCGATCGCACCGACCGGACGGGTACGGGGACGCGCGGCCTGTTCGGCTACCAGATGCGCTTCGACCTTTCGGAGGGGTTTCCGCTCCTCACGACCAAGAAGTTGCACCTGAAATCCATCATCTATGAGCTGCTCTGGTTCTTGCGCGGCGAGACAAATGTGCGCTGGCTGCAGGAGCGTGGGGTCAAGATCTGGGACGAATGGGCCGATGAAAGCGGCGACCTCGGACCGGTCTATGGCAGCCAGTGGCGGAGTTGGCCGGATGGCCATGGCGGTACCATCGACCAGATCGACAAGGTCATCACGTCGATCCGCACGAAGCCGGATTCGCGTCGCCATATCGTGAGTGCGTGGAACCCGGCGGAAGTCGATGAGATGGCACTGCCGCCGTGCCATTGCCTGTTCCAGTTTTATGTCGCGAGCGGCAAGCTCAGCTGCCAGCTCTACCAGCGCAGCGCGGATATCTTCCTCGGCGTGCCGTTCAACATCGCGTCCTATGCGCTGCTGACACAGATGGTGGCGCAGGTGACCGGGCTCAAGCCGGGCGAGTTCATCCACTCGTTCGGTGACGTGCACCTCTACAGCAACCACTTCGATCAGGCGCGCGAGCAGCTCAGGCGGCGGCCGCATGCGCTGCCGCAGATGGCGCTCAACCCGGACGTGAAATCGATATTCGATTTCGAGTACGAGGATTTCATCCTCACCGGCTACGAGCCGGACGCGCATATCAAGGCCAAGGTGGCGGTGTGAGGTTTCTTGGTCTAGCGGCGCTAGCCACAAGTATCGCGTTTCCAGTGTTCGCGAATGACACGACCGCGATGCTCGGCTCAGGCGGACTGGTGTTTCTCAACAGCGACAAGGTGAGCATGGATTCCGAGGACCTGTTCGTGTCCCCGGACGAAGTGCGCGTCACCTATCGCTTTACCAACCATTCCGATGCCGACGAGCATGCATTGGTGGCGTTCCCACTGCCCGACATCACAGGCAATGGGGATTTCAACGTCGCCATCCCGACCGAAAGCGCCGACAACATCTTCGGTTTTTCGACCAAGGTGGATGGCGAGGACGTTGCGACCACGCACCACGAGTACGTGTTCGCCACAAACATCGAATACACCGACACGCTCAAGGCGCTCGGCATTCCATTGAACCCCTTCGGCGAAGCGACGGTTACGGCGCTCAACGCGCTGAGCGATGCGCAGCATCGGGAGCTGTTCGCAAAGGGCCTCGTCATCCCGATGGAATATTCGCAGGACGGCACGACCTGGCAGCCCGACTGGACGCCGATCTGGACCTTGCGCTCCACGTTCAGCTGGGAAGCGACTTTTCCCGCTGGCAAGACGATCACGGTGGAGCACAAGTATCAGCCCAGCGTCGGCGGCACGGTCGCCGTCACCTTCCTTGCGCCGCCGTTCGAGGACGAGGACCGCGCGGCGGACTACAAGAAGCGCTATTGCACCGACGATGCGCTGATCAAGACGATCAAGAAAACCATGGCCGCGCCGGACGACTATTACAGCGCGCCCTATACCGAGCGCTGGCTCAGCTACATCTGGTCGACGGGCGGCAACTGGTCGGGCCCGATCGGAAAGTTCAAGCTGACGATCGACAAGGGCGCAGCCGACAACCTGGTCTCCTTCTGCTGGGATGGGGCGGTCAAAAAGACCGGCGCGACGACGTTCGAGATGGAAGCCACTGACTGGTTTCCCCCGTGGGACCGCGAGTTGGACATCCTGATCCTCGACAAGCGGGATCCCGAATGACCATCGCCGTCCGCGATGCGGTGCGCGCCGACGCAGCGTCGATCCTGGGGTTCATCAACGCGCTGGCGGACTACGAAAAACTTCGGCACGAGTCAGTCGCGACCGAAGCGGACCTTGTCCGCGATCTGTTCGGGCCGCGGCCCAAAGTGTTCTGCCAGATCGCCGAGCGGGACGGCGAGGGCGTGGGTTTCGCGCTGTGGTCCTATACATATTCGACCTTCCAGGGCCGCCACGGCATCTGGCTCGAGGATCTGTTCGTGCCAGAGGCCTTACGCGGGGCAGGGGTCGGCAAGGCGCTGCTGACCGATCTGGCGCAGCGTTGCGTTCGCGAGGGGCTCGGACGGTTCGAATGGGCAGTGCTCGACTGGAACCAGCCCAGCATCGACTTCTACATCGCGCAGGGCGCGGTGTTCATGGACGAGTGGCGGCGTGCGCGGGTGAGCGGTGAAGCTCTGCTGAAACTCGGCGCCGCATGAGTGTGCCAATCGCGATGGTCGCGGCAGTGGCCGAGAACGGCGTCATCGGCGCCGGTAATGCCATTCCGTGGCGGCTGCCGTCCGATTTTGCGCATTTCAAGCAGATCACGCTGGGCAAGCCGGTCGTCATGGGTCGGCTGACGTTCGAATCCATCGGCAAGCCGCTGACGGGGCGGACCAACATCGTGGTGAGCCGCAAGTCAGGCTACGAGCCCGAGGGCGTCATCGTGGTCGCTGACCTTGAAGCAGCGCTCGCCCGGGCGCAGACGATCGCGGCAACCGACGGCGCCCAAGAGGTCATCATCGGCGGCGGCGCGCAGATTTACACCGAGGCCATGCCGTTCGCGGACCGGCTCTATATCAGTCACGTCGCACTCCGGCCGGATGGCGATACCCACTTTCCCGCTATCGATCCGGCGGAATGGGACGATGTACGGGGTATCGAGGTGCCGCCAAACCCCAAGGACTCTGCGGCATTCCGCGTCAGAGTTTATCAACGCCGCGGTCCGGCGCGCCGTTGATCGGCCGGAAACGCCCCCCTATATACGTCCGACATGCAATCAGGCTGAAAGGCGACAGATGCCCTGGGACAATAATACGGGGGGAGGCGGCCGCAACGGCAATGGCGGCGGTCCTTGGGGACAGGCGCCGCAGGGCGGCGGGCCAAGACGGGGCGGAACACCCAGCCTTGAAGACATTCTCAAGACCGGCCGTGATCGGCTCGGTGGCTCCGTCCCGGGCGGACGCTGGGCGCTTTTGGGCGGCGTTGTCGTTCTCCTCGCATTCTGGCTGTTGAACGCGGTCTATACGATCAACGAAGGCGAAGTCGGCGTCGAACTGCAGTTCGGCAAGCCCAAGCCTGAACTCAGCCAGCCGGGTCTGCATTTCCATTGGTGGCCGTTCGAGGATGTCGAGCGGACCAGTACGGCTTTGCGCCAGACCAGCATCGGAACCGCGGCCGGTCGCAATGGCGGCAGCGACGGACTGATGCTGTCGAGCGACCAGAACATTGTCGATGTGCGCTTTTCGGTGCAGTGGTCGGTGGCCAATCCGGCCGATTTTCTTTTCAATGTGCGTGATCCCGACGACATGGTCCGGGCCGCGGCCGAAAGCGCAATGCGCGAGGTTGTCGGCCGGCGCCCGGCGCAGGACGTTTTCCGTAACGACCGGGCGGGTATCGAGCTCCAAGTCCAAGAGATCACCACTTCGATCCTCGATGGCTACAAGATGGGTGTGCGCGTCGATCGCGTGAATATCGAGCAGGCTTCACCGCCGGCCGAAGTGGTTGACGCCTTCGAGGAAGTGCAGCGCGCCGAACAGGACGAAACGCGCTTCCAGGAAGAGGCACGTCGCGACGCCAACACGCTGCTGGGTGCCGCTCGCGGCCAGGCTGCGCAGTTGCGCGAAGAGGCCGCCGCCTACAAGAACCAGGTGGTGCAGGAAGCCGAAGGCGAGGCCGCGCGCTTCGTCTCGATCTACAACGAGTATGCCCTCGCGCCGGAAGTCACGCGCAAGCGGCTGTTCCTCGAAACGATGGAACAGGTGCTGGGCGGTGCTCAGAAGGTGATCGTCGAGGACGGCGCGAACGGAACGGGTGTCGTGCCCTACCTGCCATTGCCGGCCCTTCAGGCGCGAACCACCACGGAAGGGAACTGAGCCATGAACAGACTCATCATTCCCGTCATCGTTGCGGCGATTGCGCTCTACATCCTCGTGTCGTCGATCTACGTGGTCAACGAGCGCGAGCAGGCGATCGTCATGCGCTTCGGCCAGATCACCGACGTCAAGACCGAGCCGGGCCTCTACTTCAAGTTGCCCTCGACGGTCGTGGACTCCGTGCAGATCATCGAAGACCGGCTGCTGCGTTACGACGTGGCCAATCTCCGCGTCCAGGTTCGGGGCGGCAAGTTCTACGAGGTTGATGCCTTCCTCACCTACCGGATAAGCAACCCGCGGTTGTTCCGGCAGGTGGCGCTGGGCGATCTGAACCTTGCCGAAGCTCGCATCGGCTCGCAGTTCACCGCTGCGCTCAATCAGGTCTATAACTCCCGCGAATTCGATGCTGCTCTCTCCGGAGAGCGCCCGACGATGATGCGTGAAGTCCGGACCCTGATCGTCGAGAATGTCGCCGAAATGGGCATCACGATCGTCGATGTCCGTATCCTGCGCACGGACCTGACGCAGGATGTGTCGGTGCAGACCTACGAGTTGATGAAGGCCGAGCGTCTCGCGGAAGCCGCGTTCCTTCGGGCGCGCGGTCAGGAGGCGGCGCAGTCCATCCGCGCCATCGCCAATCGTCAGGCCATCGAGATCGAGTCGGCGGCCCGGCGTGACAGCGAAATCCTCCGCGGTGAGGGCGACGCTACGCGCAACAACATCTTTGCGCAGGCTTTCGGGCAGGACCCGGAGTTCTTCGAGTTCTACCGCTCGATGCAGGCCTATCGTGCCGCACTCGGTGCCAATACCGGCACCACGATGGTGCTGAGCCCGAACA
Source organism: Devosia sp. (assembly GCA_040081185.1). Taxonomy (GTDB): domain Bacteria; phylum Pseudomonadota; class Alphaproteobacteria; order Rhizobiales; family Devosiaceae; genus Devosia_A. The sequence goes on from JBEBHC010000100.1 coordinate 5,238, forward strand.
GCGAGTTCTTCGCCTATTTCGGCGGTGACGCGCAGGCGGGCGGGGCTCCGGTTCCGGCAGTGCCGGGTGGCATCACGCCGCCGGCATTCACGGAGCTCAGCCAGCCGGCACCGAGCGACACGATCCCGGCCGAAAATGTCGGAACGCCCACGGACGATGCCGGCGTGCCTGTTCCGCCGGCCGACGCAGTGCCGCTTGCCCCGGCAGAGGCAACGCCGACGGCGCCAGCCGAGACGCCTGCGGTCGCTCCGGCCCAATAGCGGCCCAACTCGGGCCGCGTTTGGCGGGCATGAACATCAGGGCCGGCGCGGTTAATCCCGTTGCCGGCCCAAACTTTTCCGTCCAGGCGACGTTGCTTGTGGCGTGAATCGGGGTGCATTCTGCCCCGAAAGACGGGCACTTCCTGGAGGATTGCATGAGCGTTCGTGGGCTGGTTCTGGGTGCTGTGGCGCTCGGCGGGCTGTGGCTGGCACAGCCGGCAATCGCCAAGGGCCCTGAGTCGGTCGCCTCGCTCGCCGCCCAGTTGTCGCCCGCGGTCGTCAATATCGGCAGCACGCGGCACATTCCCGGCGGCGCCGGCGTGCCGTTCCCCGATGCGCCGGAAGGCTCGCCGCTCGGCGACATGTTCGACGATCTCAATCCGAACAACGGCCAGGGGCCACAGGCGATGCAGGAATCCGAGAGCCTCGGCTCCGGGTTCATCATCAGCGCCGACGGAATCATCGTGACCAACAACCACGTGATCGCCGGCGCCGACGAGATTCAGGTGTTTCTCACCGATGGCACGCGCTGGCCGGCAACGGTGCTCGGCGCGGACGACAAGACCGATCTTGCGGTGCTCAAGATCGACACGGGCCGTCCGCTCTCCTTCGTCGAGTTCGGCGACAGCGACACCGCCGATGTCGGCGATTGGGTCATGGCCATCGGCAATCCATTCGGCCTCGGCGGTTCAGTGACGCTCGGCATCGTCTCGGCGCGCAACCGCAATATCGAATCAGGCCCGTACGACCAGTTCATCCAGACCGATGCGGCGATCAACCAGGGCAATTCCGGCGGCCCGCTGTTCGACATGGATGGCAAGGTGGTCGGTATCAACTCCGCCATCATCGCGCGCGGCGGTGCCTCACTGGGTATCGGCTTCGCCGTTCCAGTGAACCTCGCCAAGAACGTCGTCGGCCAGCTCTCCGAGTTTGGCGAGACGCGGCGTGGCTGGCTGGGCGTCGGCATCCAGGACGTGAGCCTCGACATCGCCTCGAGCCTCGGCTTGCCGGATACGAGCGGTGCGCTGGCGGTCAACATCACCAAGGGCAGCCCGGCCGAGGGCATCGTGCTCGAGGGCGATTTGATCATGGAGTTCGACGGCAAGCCGATCACCACCATGCGTGACCTGCCGCGCATCGTTGCCGAAACCGAAGTGGGCAAGGTGGTCGACCTCAAGATTCTCCGCGGCGGCGAGGAGAAGGTCGTCAGCGTCACGCTCGGCCGGCTCGAAACCGGAGAACAGTTGATCACCGCCGAGGCGCAGCAGCAACAAAAGGAATTCACCGACCGGCAGCAGGAGGCGGTGGCTGACCCCACGCCGCTGACGCTCAACGAGATGATCGGCCTCGACGTCGGTCCGCTCGACGACGCGTCGCGCAAGAAGTTTGCGCTCGCACCGGATGCCACGGGCCTGCTCATCACGAGCGTGGTACCTGGCTCGGATGCTTCGCGTCAGGGCTTGGTCGAGGGGCTGGTGATCAGCGAGGTGAACCAGAAGCTCGTCGCGAGCGTCGAGGAGTTCGAGACCACCGTCGATGCCGCGCGCGAAGCCGGACGGCCAAGCGTGCTGTTCAAGGTCACCGACCCCACCGGTGCCAGCCGCTTCATCCCCGTCCAGATCAAGTAGCGATCAGCGAACGATGTCCTCGTCGGCGTAGCCCTGCAGATAGAGCAGGGCCGTGAGGTCGCCGTGGTCAATGCGGACCGGTGCCTCTGCTGAAACGATCGGTTTTGCGTGCAGCGCCACGCCCATGCCGGACGCACGGATCATGTCGAGATCGTTGGCACCATCGCCCACCGCCAAGGTGGCCGCCATCGGGACGTCGTGGAATGCCGCGAGTGTTTTCAGCCGCTCCAGCTTTGCCGCACGACCAAGGATCGGCATGGTCACGGTGCCGGCGAGCAAGTCGCCATCGAATTCGAGGACGTTGGCGGTTGCCTCGTCGAAGCCGATACGCCTGCCGATATGGTCGGCAAAGATGGTGAAGCCACCGGAGACCAAGGCGGTGAACGCGCCGTGGGTCTTCATGGTCTGCACCAGCGCCCGGCCGCCTGCGGCATAGGTGATGCGCTCGCGGCGGACGTCTTCGATGGTCTTGCGCGCCAGCCCCTTGAGCAGGGCGACCCGGGTGATCAGTGCCTGTTCGAAGTCGAGTTCGCCATTCATGGCCCGCGCCGTGATGGCCGCGACTTCGGCCTTGATCCCAACCGCGTCGGCAAGCTCGTCGATGCATTCCTGGTCGATCATGGTGGAATCCATGTCGGCGATCAGCAGCTTCTTGCGCCGATGCTCTTCGGCGACCATCGCCACGTCGATCGGCTTGCCCCTTACCGTGGCCCGCGCCGCTTCATCGGCTCCGGCGAGTTTGGGCTTGACGATTTCGGCCGCGATGCGCTGGTTGAGCCAGTTGAGTTCGCCGCCCACCTCACGGTGGATGGCGTTGACAAGCGTGGGGTCGAGGGCCGGCTCAAGCGGGTTGGCGATCAGGCAAAGGACCGGCATTTGGTCTCGAAAATGGGTGGGAAGAGCGCGGTCCTGATAGCGGGTCCCACCGCCAGCGGCAAGTCGGCGCTGGCACTGGCGATCGCGCGCGAGCGCGGTGCGAGCATCGTCAACACCGATGCGCTGCAGGTCTATGATGGGCTGCGACTCCTGACCGCACGTCCGGGTGGGGCCGATCTCGCCCTGGTGCCACACCGGCTCTACGGATGGGTGTCGCCTGACCGGCGCTTCTCCACGGGCGACTGGGTGCGTGCCGCCGGGACCATTTTCGCCGAGGCCGATGGTCCGCTAGTGTTCGCTGGCGGAACGGGACTGTATTTCGAGACTCTCACCAAGGGCTTCGCCGATGTTCCTCATGTCCCGCCCGAGGCTGTCGCCGAGGCGGAGTTGCAAATTGCGGGACTTGATCGTGCTGCCCGGGGACGGCTGATCGCGGACCGTGATCCGGTGATTGCCGCGCGCCTCAAGGCACCGGACCCGCAACGCGTCACGCGCGCACTTGCCGTGCTCATTGCCACCGGCCGTTCGCTGGCGACATTCCAGGATGCTGTCGCACAGCCGCTGCTCGATGGCTGGGAGATCGAGCGGATCGTTCTCAATCCGGATCGTACGGTTCTGGCCGAGCGCATCGCCCGGCGTTTCAATGCAATGATCGAGAACGGGGCGGTGGACGAGGTTCGCGCGTTTCTCGCGCGAGAACTGGACCCGTCGCTGCCGGCCATGAAGGCTATTGGGCTGCGCGAGATCGGCGACTGGCTTGCGGGCAATTCGACCCGTGACGAGGCGGTCGAGCGCGCGGTCATCGCGACGCGGCAATATGCCAAGCGCCAGCGAACGTGGTTTCGCAGCCGGATGGCCGATTGGGATTGGCGGGCAGCTTAGCTCGGCGCGTGCTCGGTGAGGCCGAGGCGTTCACGCATGATCCATCGAACCGTCAGGATCACGCTCGTCGCGCTCAAGCCGGCCGCGAGGCCAAGCCAGATGCCGACGCCCCGCATGCCGAAATGAAAGGCGAGGAAGTAAGCCGTGGGGAAGCCGACGACCCAATAGCCAAACAGCGCGATGAGCAGCGGCATGTTCGTGTCGCTGAGCCCGCGCAGCGCTGCGCTCATGGTCACCTGCGTGCCGTCGAAGAGCTGAAAGAGGGCCGCGATCAGAAGAAAGCTAGCGGCCAGTGTGAGCGGAGCGGTGTTCTCGGCAAGGCCGGAATCGAGGAACAGCCCGACGATCTGGTGCGGTGCGAGTGCGAAAGCCAGCGAGGTCAGCGCCATGAAGCCGAGCGTGAGCGTCAGCGCCGCCCAGCCCGCTTTGCGGATGCCCTCACGGCTCTTTTCGCCCAGCGAGATACCCACCCGCACCACGGTTGCCTGGCTCAGCCCGAGTGGGACCATGAAGGCGAGCGAAGCGATGGTCAGGGTCACCGAATGGGCAGCCACTTCCGACTGGCCCAGCCAACCCTGCAGCAAAGTCGCGCTGGTGAAGAGCGCCACTTCGGCGAGCAACATCAGGCCGATCGGCGCGCCGATGCTGACCAGTTCCAGCATCCGGCTCCAGTCGGGCTCGAAGAATTTGTGCCAGATGTGGTAGCGCCGGAAGCGGCGGCTCATCTGGATGTAGGCGATGACCAGCACCAGCATCGCCGCATTGACGATCGAGGTCGAAAGGCCTGAGCCGACGATCCCCAGTTTGGGGAATCCCCAGTTGCCGAACACCAGCACGAAATTCGCGAGCAGGTTCACGAATACGCCGGCCACCGTGATCAGCAGGATCACACGGGTCGCGCCGTGAGCGCTGAGGAACGATTGCAGCGCGACGAACACGAAGGACGTCGGCAGCAGCCAGATGGCGGCATGGACGAACTGTTCTGCGAAGCCGATCAGCTCAGGATCCTGTCCCATCCAGCGATAGATCGGCCCGATGTTCCAGGCGACCGGGAAGAGCACGACGCTGAGGACGATGGCGAACCACACGCCCTGCCGCACGGTGCGGCGGACCGAGCGGAGATCGCGCGCGCCGATTGCCTGTGCCACCATCGGTGCAACCGCGCCGATGGCCCCGATACCGAACAGCTGCACACAGATGAACAGCGCATTGGCGAGAGCGCCGGCGGCGAGCTGCTGCGGTCCAAGTCGACCGAGCACGATGACATCGGTGGTGAAGAGCGCGCTGCGCGCCAGCTGGGAAATGATCAGCGGCCAAGCGAGCTTGAAGAGCTCACGGAACTCCGTGCCCCAGCTATGAGACGACGATGGCAGCGTGCCGCCTTTGGCTGGCGACGCTTCAAGGATCGACATTTGGCTAGTTCCACTCGCGAGCCGCTCATAACTGAAGGGTATGACAATGGGAAGCCGCGCGCTCGGCCGGCCGAAGGGCAACACCGAAGGCTGTCTCTGCATTGGCCATAACACGCCCAAATGGCCCGCAGAAGGACGGTATGTGCAGTCTAAAGCTCGCTCTCGGACGCTACGAACCGCGTCTGGCCCCGCTTGTTGGATTCACGGACGAAATCCCGCAACGGGGTCGAGCGCTTGAGTTCTGCCGAGATGTCGCCGACGATCGCGACGCGGAAGCCGTAGTTGGTGACCTTCTGCAGGATCGCCCCCGCCAAGCCGGTCGAAAGCTGGTAGAAATCCGAGGACAGTCGCGCGACCGGAATGACGATCTCGTCCGCTCCCGTTCCGTAGGTCTCGCCGATAACATCGAGGATGTCGGCTTCGGTGGCGATGATCTTACCGGTGGCGGGCAGGGTGTAGCGGACCATGCTAGCGCTCTAGCGTCGGTAAGGCAGTCCGGCAAGCCCGAGAGTGTTGCCCAGCAGGGAGGGCGCGTTTGCAACGCAATTCCAGTTGGTGCGTTGTGCAAATCGCCGGGACAACGGCGTAGCGTCAACGGAGAGCCAATTGGCCACCCTCGTATCTATCCTCATTACCTTCCTTGTCGTCGTGCTGGTGCTGTACCTTGTTCAGCGGTTGCCGGTCGAAGCGCGGATCAAGCAGATCGCGCAGATCATTGTGATCATCGTCGGCGTTGTGGCGCTGCTGAAGTACCTTGCGGTCTTCTAGGCCTCGACCACCACATAGTCGTTCTCGACCGTCACGGTGACGGTCTCCGCCCGATAAGGGCCCTCGACGATCTCGCTGCCGGGTTCGACCTTCACCGGCAGCGGGCGCGCGTTGGCTTTGATGACCCGGCAGAACGACTTTCCCGTCCGGATATCGAACTCCCAGCCATGCCACGGGCAACGGATGATCTCGCCCTGCCGGCTGTAGCGATAGGCGCCCGGCTCAGACGACTGGAGCAGGCCGGTCAGGACGCCCTCAACGAGGCTGCCGCCATTGTGCGGGCAGCGGTTGAAGAGCCCGAAATATTCACCGCCCACGTTGAAGACCACCACCGCGCGCTCGTTGACCGTCACCAGCCGGCGCGTCCCTGGCGGGAAATCGGTGGTGGCTGCGACGACGTGGCGGGCCATCAGCTCCGCCCATAAACGCGGCGCGCGTTCTCCGAAAAGAACATGCGCTTCTGCTCGTCGGTTGCGGGGAACAGGATCACGCGCGACGGATCGTCGAAGTCCCAGTGTGGATAGTCCGATGAAAACATCAACCGATCCCAACCGACCCAGTTGAAGATGTCGGCGAGGTAGCGCCGGTTCTCCGGTTCGTCCATCGGTTGGCTGGTCCACCAGACGTTGCGGCGGATGTATTCGCTGGGTGACAGCTTGAGGTGCGGCACCTCGCTCTTCAACGTCTTCCAGTGCCTGTCGAGCCGCCACATCAGGGAGGGTGCCCAAGTGAAACCGGATTCCACCAGC
>JBEBHC010000101.1:0-11791 GCA_040081185.1 Devosia sp.
GGCGATCGCGAAGCGCCACGCCCAGGGCGGGCGGTTGCAGTTCACGACCGACATCGAGCGCGCTGTCGCACACGGCACGCTTCAATTCATTGCGGTGGGCACGCCGCCGGACGAAGATGGGTCGGCCGACCTGCAATACGTGTTGACGGCGGCGCGCAACGGGCGCATCCGGTAGGCGAAGTTCTGGAGCCGCCGATGCTGAAGGCCTACGTCAAGAAAGGCGAAACGCTCGCCTCACTGGTGATCGATCCCGCGGTCGAGCCGCCAGCGGCCGGTACAGCCGTCTGGTACGACCTGATCGAGCCCACCGCCGCAGAAGACACCTTCGTCGAAGGCTGCCTCGGCGTCTCGATCCCGACGCGCGCCGAGATGCAGGATATCGAACCCTCCGCCCGACTCTATTCGGAGGAGGGCGCGGAGTTTCTGACTATCACTGCGATCGTCAATTCCGAGACCGAGCAGCCGGTGAAGACGCAGGTCACCTTCATCATCCATGGCAACCAGTTGGTCACGCTGCGCTATGCGAACCCCAAGGCCTTCGCCATCGTCGAGCGCAACTTCTGCAAGCCGGCCGGTCGCAACGGCGTCCCCAGCGACCGCGTGATCACCGCCGAAAAGCTGATGGCCGCGTTGCTCGACATCATGACCGACCGGCTGGCGCAGTTGCTCGAGACCACAGGCGACGCCATCGACAAGGTCTCGCACGACGTCTTCCACGCACGCACCGGCAATGCCCGCCGCCGCACGCGTGACCTGCAGCACTTGATGGAGGAGATCGGCCGCTTCGGCGATACGCTGAGTCTCGTGCGTGAAAGCCTGGTCTCTATCAACCGCCTCACCACCTACCATCAGTCGATGGAGGGCGACCTGAAGATGGCCAAGGACCGCAAGCAGGACATCAAGATCGTGCAGCGCGACGCCATCGCACTCGCCGACCACGCCAACTTCCTGTCCAACAAGATCACCTTCCTGCTCGATGCGACGCTCGGCCTCATCAACCTCGAGCAGAACGCCATCATCAAGATTTTCTCGGTCGCGGCGGTGGTGTTCCTGCCGCCCACGCTGGTCGCATCCATCTACGGCATGAACTTCAAAGTCATGCCCGAGCTGAACTGGCCCTTCGGCTACCCGATGGCACTTGGACTGATGGTCCTGTCGGCCGCGCTGCCCTACCTGTTCTTCAAGCGCAAAGGCTGGCTCTAGGCCGCCCGCTGGTCATAGGCGCGCTGCGCCGTCTGCACCTTGCCGATATTGCGCTCAGCCCATTTGGTGAGCCCTGCCACCTGCGCCGCCAGTGTCTCGCCTAGCGGCGTGATGGCGTACTCCACCGTGACCGGAACCGTCGCGAACGCCTTGCGCGTCACCAGCCCGTCGCGCTCCAGCTTCTTGAGGCACTGCGACAGCACCTTCTGCGAAACGCCCTCGATCTCGCGGCGGATTTGGTTGAACCGCATCGGCGATTTCTCCAGCAGACCGAGGATCAGCACCACCCACTTGTCGGCCACGCGATCGAGCACCAGCCGCGTCGGGCAGTCCGCCTGATAGGGATTGTACACTCTCGCCACGCGCGCCTCCGGTTACCGCAAGGACACCTGATTGCCACGCGGTGCCTTCTTTACATCAGCCACCATAACCGGCATCTAGCCTACATTCAACAGCTGGTATCCAATCGATACCACCGGAGACAATCATGCCGCACATCGCCGACCCCAAGGCCTTCGCCAAAGCCGCGCTCAAGGAGATCTTCACCGACCGCGATCCGGCGGCCATCGACCGCTACATCGCCGCACCGTACACGCAGCACAACCCGATGGCTTACGACGGCCCCGATGGTCTGCGCGGTTTCGTCGGCATCCTGCCTGCCGAACCGAAGGTCACCGTCAAAACCGTCCGCGCCCTGGTCGACGGCGAGTTCATTGCCCTCCACAGCATCTACGAAGGCTTCGGCCCGGAACCCACCGTGGGCTTCGATGTCTGGCGCATGAAGGACGGCAAGCTGGTCGAGCACTGGGACTGCCTGTCCCCCGCCACCGCGCCCAACCCCTCCGGTCACACCCAGACCGATGGCGCCACTGAGATCACCGACCGTTCCGCGACCGAAGCCAACCGCGCGCTCGTCACCCGCTTCATTGAAGCCGTCCTTGTTGGCGGCGATTTCGCCCACCTCGACAGCTTCATCAACGCCACCACCTACATCCAGCACAATTCGCAGATCGCAGACGGTCTCTCCGGCCTGGGCGCTGCGGTCGAAGCGATGGGCAAGCAGGGAATCAAGATGGCCTATAGCCAGCTTCACCGCACCATCGCCGAGGGCAATTTCGTGCTCGCCCAGTCCGAGGGCACTTTTGGCGGCACCCATACGGCGTTCTACGATCTCTTCCGCATCGAGGCCGGCAGGATCGTGGAACACTGGGATGTCCTGCAGACCATCCCCGAGCAAATGCCCCACGGAAACGGGATGTTTTGACCACAATCGGCCCGATACGGTGAGGCACATGCCTTCACGGAAACGTCAAACACACTGACCTTTCCTTGCATGAGGCGCATAGCTGGCATGTATCTTGCCGCATTGCTGGAATCCTAGGGTGCGCACATATTCACGTTGTCGCTGCAAGGCACCCCGCACCCTCCTCCCGCGGTCCTGCTGAGCCCGACACCGGATCGAGCCGAATTCTCCTCCCTCGGCAAGGTCCAACGGCAAATGGCGTTTCCTCCTCCCTCGTCCATTTGCCACCACTTTCGTAGGGCTCCATCTTCGGATGGAGCCCCTTTTTTTGGACGGTACCCGGCCAGATCCGCGCCTTGCGCGAGACGCATGGCGCACCTTCCACTTTCGCGTTTGTCGTCGGGCAGCCTGCCACGCATAAGCAACACGAGACGCGGCCTCCCTCTCCCTCCCTTGGCCGCTCCCATTGGCTGCCGGCTTCGGCCGATAGCCTTAAGGCCTCGCCCATCCCCTCGGGCGAGGCCTTTTCATTTTCCAGGTCAAGACTAGTCGGCTGCGAGGCGGTCGAGGCTCTTCTGCAGCTCCGCTAGCTTGCCGACGCCGATCTTTTCCGCATAACGCTGCTCGATCGCTCGCTTCACGGCGTTGCCGTCGGCGAAGCTACGCATGCCCTTCCGGGTCATCCGCACGATCTTCCCGCGGCCATCCGCCTCGTCGGGGACTCGCTCGACGATTCCGTCTGCGACCAGCTCGTCGACGAGTTGCTGCACGGCCTGCTTGCTGATGCCCATCGCGCTCGTCAGCGCCGACTGCGACAGCCCGCCCGGCCGAAGGTGCCCGACAACTGCCCCCCGCGCCTCGGTCATCCACCCATGCCCAAGGCGAACCATCTCGGCGTCGAACTCGGCCTTCCAAAGCCGGGCCAGCCGCCAGAGCCGCCAACCGACATGCTCGATCAGCGCCTCATCGAAATTATCGTCAAGCTTCTTGACCATAAATATCACCTCATATAGTCAAGGTTCTTGACGATAAGCCGGCATCCATAAGGACGCAAGGCGCAATGAGGAAACAGCATGCCCCTGATCAAGAATACCCGGGCCCCTCACTTCACCATTCCCGGTGTCGAGTTCATCAGCCTCGCCGCTCCCAGCCGCGGCTCGCAGGAGAACGCCCTGTGGCAGGCGGTCATAGCACCACGCACCACGGGTGTGGTGCACCACATGACGCGTGAGGAAATCCTGCTGGCCGTCAGCGGCGACGGCATCGTCCGGATTGCCGGCGAGGCACACCGGCTGACCACCGGCGACACCTTCGCCATTCCCGCCTTCACCGACTTCCAGCTCGAATCCGCTACCGACGAACCCTTCGAGGCCATCGTCGTCCTGCCGGTCGGCGGCCGAGCTGTGGTCGCAGGTGAGCCCTCCTTCGCGCCGCCCTGGAGCCTCTAGCTAGTTCACGCCCGCGCAGAACTCCTGGATGCGGCGCACCGCATCCTCGAGCTCGCGGTTCGAGGCCGCATAACTGAGCCGCATGTGCCCTGGCAGACCGAACGCCGAGCCATGCACCAGCGCAACGCCCGTCTCTTCGAGCAGCGCCATGACCAAGTCCTCGTCGGTCTTCAGCACCGCGCCCGACTTGCTCGTCTTGCCCAGCAGCCGCTTGACCGACGGGAACACGTAGAACGCCCCCTCCGGCGTCAGGCAATCGAGGCCGGTATTGGCATTGAGCCCGCGCACGACGAGGTCGCGCCGCTCCTGGAACTTGTTGCGCCACCCGGCGAGAAACTCCTGTGGCCCGTCCAGCGCCTCGACCGCCGCCCACTGCGCGATCGACGATGGATTGGTGGTCGATTGCCCCTGCAGCTTGGTCATCGCGCCGATCAAGTCCTTCGGCCCAGTGCAATAGCCGATGCGCCAGCCAGTCATCGCGTGCGACTTGCTCACGCCGTTCATCGTCAGCGTCCGCTCCTGCAACCGCGGCTCCACCTCGGCAACGGTGGCGAACTTGCCCCCGTCATAGACCAGCACCTCGTAGATATCGTCTGTGAGAATGTGGACATGCGGATGCCGCATCAGCACGTCGGTGAGTTGCTTCAACTCCGCCGCCGAATAGGCCGCTCCCGTCGGGTTCGACGGCGTATTGAGGATCAGCCACTTGGTCTTGGTCGTGATCGCCGCTTCGAGCGCCTCGGGCGAAAGCTTGAAGCCCGTTGATGCATCGGCCACTGCAAACACCGGCGTCGCATCGGCAAACCGCACGATCTCGGGATAGCTCACCCAGTACGGCACCGGGATCACCACCTCGTCGCCGGGGTTCAGCGTCGCAAGCAGCGCGTTGAAGATGATCTGCTTGCCGCCCGAGGCGACCATGATCTCTTCCGGCTTGGCATCGATGTTGTTGTCGCGCTTGAACTTGCGCGCCACAGCCGCCTTGAGTTCGGGGATGCCGTCGACATTGGTGTAGCGCGTCTTGCCCTCGGCCATCGCGCGGATCGCGGCCTCGCGCACATTGAGCGGCGTATCGAAATCCGGCTCGCCCGCCGCCAGCGAAATCACGTCGCGCCCGCCGCGTTTCATGTCCGCTGCCTTGCGCGAAATCGCCACCGTCGCAGACGGCTGGATCCGCAGGATCGCGTCGGACAAAAAGGCCATGAAAATCTCCCGGAGCTCGAACGCCGGGAGTGATATTGGCCCGCCCGCGCGATGGCAAGGCGGCGGCAGGTGGCTCGGCTAGACCCCGACGGCCATCGTCTTGCTCAGCGCGACGCCCTGCACCTTCCAGCCATCGGGTTCCTTGCCCAGCTGATAGGTCGCCTCGTAGAGATTCTGGTCCGCTCCGGTCAGCGTCACGTGCTGCAGCACGACATTGGTGCCCATCAACTCGTACTTGCCGAACGTATGCGAGACCGAGGTAAGGATCGGCGCATAGCCCGTGTTTATCACCGTGAGGTAGAACTGGCGCGGGTCGGCCTTGAATTGCGCCTGGAACATCTGCCCGGCAAAGCTCAGCGCGCCCGCGGCATCCTGATGGCGGAACGCCTCGATCTGCCCCGTGACCACCGTCTGCCATTCGTCAGGCACCGGCGCGGTATCCTGCGCCTTCAGCGGCATCGCGCTGATCGTCAGAACGGCAAGCATTGCGGCAAACAGTCGAAATACTGAGGCAGTAAGGGTCATCGTGCAACCTCCGCGCGGCACAGTCACATTTTGGCCCCTGAATGGTCCGGGCGCTACCCTATAAGCTACGCAGAATCGGCCCATTGGTTTGGCCACATCACGGCGTTGTGTAGTTTCATGCGTGAGGCCAAGAATGACCGATCAAGCCACCCCGTCCACCGCTCCGGACAAGCTCCCCGAAATGCTCGAAACTACCGTGGCGGAAGCGCTTGCCGAGCCGATTCCCGTCCCCCCGGACTTCACCTTCGCTAACGAGCGGACGGAGCCTGAGATCGTAACGCCCGAAACCGCCTCGCGCCGCCGTCGCGCCTCGCGCCAGCTTTTCGCCGCTGCCGTTGCGTCATTCTCCATCACCCTCGCCGCTGTCAGCTACGGCGTCCTCGGCGGTTACGTCCCGCTGCGCATGAGCGCCATCGACCGTGTCGATTTCGGCGCGCTCCTGTTGGTCGTCCCGCTCGTCGCCCTCATGCTGGCCCTGGTCTTCGAAGCCACCCGCCTTGCCTTGCGCGGCCCGGTGAGCATCGCCGAGCCCAAGACCCTCCCGATCGCCTGGGCTCCGGGCCACCGCGAGGGCTGATCGCCTCAAACTTGCAGCGGCGCACCAACAGGCGCATGGTTGCTTCCCGAGAGGAGGACTACCGCGATGCAAGTCGACAATATCCTTCAATCCAAAGGCCGGGCCGTGCACACCGTCACCGCCCGCGCCCCGATCTCCCAGGCCGTGGAGATCCTCAACCGCAACAAGATCGGCGCCGTGGTCGTGACCGACGGCGGCAAGGTCAGCGGCATCCTCAGTGAGCGCGACATCGTACGCCACCTTGGTTCCGACTGGAACGCCCTTTCACAGCGCCCGGTCTCCGACGTCATGACCAAGAACGTCATCACCGCCGGCCTCAACGCGTCAGTCGCCGACTTGATGGAGCGGATGACCGAATACCGCATCCGCCACATGCCCATTGTCGAAGCCGGCGATCTCGTCGGCATCGTCTCGATCGGCGACGTAGTCAAACGCAAGATCGAAGAGACGGAACAGGAAGCCACCGCCCTCAAGGAATACATCGCGAGCTAACCACCGACGCCCTTCCCTCCCACGCAGTGGGAGGGGGGACCGGCCAGAGGCCGGTGGGTGGGAACCGCTTGCACCAAATGATCGCGCCGGTGGCGTCGCCATCTCCGCGCCACAACGGCCACCACCTTTCCAACCTCTCCAAACCTTCATCCGGCCGCAAGCTTGCGAAGAGCCGAAGCACCCTAGCTTGAGATCGTCGGGACTTAGCCCGGCCTGCAACAGCAAAGGGAGCCTCCACCCATGAAGACCTCCAGCACTGCCCTCGCCGCGCTCCTCGTGGCCGCCATCGGCAGCTCTGCCATCGTCCCGCTCGCCTCCGCCCAGGAGACCACGCCTCCGGCGCCCGCCGCCACGGCAGAGGTTCAGGACGCCCACTTCCGTCCAGACCGCATGATGCGGATGGAGCGCGGCCGTGGTCCCGGCGAACTGCTCAACCTCGTCTGCTCGCCCGACGGCGCCGAGGCCCTCGAAGTCGCTCTCGTCCGTCTCAGCCATCGCCTCGAATTGACCGATGCGCAGCAACCGCTGTTCGACGCCCTGAAGTCCAGCGCGCTCACGGCGCAGACCAGCTTCGCCGATAGCTGCGCCACCGCGCGCCCGGCCGAAGGCTCGAGCCCCGACCTGATCGACGGCATCAAGTCCCGCATCGCCGTCGACACGGTGCGCCTCGAGGCCATGAACGCGGTCCTGCCCGATCTGGAAAAGCTGTTCGACAGCCTGACCGACGCGCAGAGAGCCAACCTCATGCCTGAGCGCTTCGATCGCATGCAGCAGCGCGACAATCGCGACATGGGCCCCGGCCGCTACGGCCGCGCCCCGGCTCCCGGCCGCGGCTGAAACCGGTCCCACCTTCCCGGCGCGCGGTCCCCTCTCCCAGGCGCGTGGGGTGACCCCGGCGGAAGTCCCTCTCCGCCGTCTGCGAAGCCCCGGCCGCCCTGCCGGGGCTTCTTCGCTAACCCCAACCACGACCTCTTGTTGAAGCCTCGCCCCTGAACCGCTACCACAAGCGTCAAAGGGGACTCGCTGCACACATGTCCGATCCGCTGCCACTCGATCCCGAGCGCATCCGGGCCGAATTCCCGGCATTCCGCCAGACCGACTTGAAGGATCTCGCCTTCTTCGAAAACGCCGGCGGCTCCTACACCAGCGCCGCGGTACTCAATCGCATGCGCCATTACTACTGGAACACCAAGGTCCAGCCCTACGCCCCCTATCGCGCGTCCGAGGAAGCCGGCCGCGCCATGGATGAGGCCTATCGCCGTCTCGCTCTGGCCCTCAATGTGCCCGAGGACTGGATCCAGTTCGGCCCATCCACCTCCGCCAACACCTACACGCTCGGCCACGCCTTCGAAGGCTGGCTCCGCCCCGGCGATGCGGTGATCGTCACCAATCAGGATCACGAAGCCAACACCGGCGCCTGGCGCAAACTTGCCTCGCGCGGCATCGAGATCCGCGAATGGGGCATCGACAAGGACACCGGCCACCTCGACATCAAGAAGCTCGAAAAGCTGCTCGACTCGAAGGTGCGGCTGCTCACCATGCCGCACGTCTCCAACATCATTGGCGAGATCAACCCGGTCGAGGAAGTCACCCGCCTCGCCCGTGCCAATGGCACCGTCAGCGTAGTCGATGGCGTGTCCTACGCTCCGCACGGCCTGCCTGACGTGCTGGCGCTCGGCTGCGACATCTACCTATTCTCCGCGTACAAGACCTACGGCCCGCACCAGGGCGTCATGGCCATACGCCCGTCGCTGGCGCTCGAACTGCCCAACCAGTCGCACTTCTTCAACGCCAGTTCGTCGCGCAAGCGGCTCAACCCCGCCGGCCCCGACCACGCGCAGATCGCGGCCGCCGCCGGCATCGCGGACTACCTCGAGACGGTCGCTCATATCGCCGGCATCGGCTTTCCCGGCGGCAATCCCTTCCGCAAGGCGCACGATGCCATGCGCGCGCAGGAAATCGCCCTGCTGAAGCCGCTGCTCGAATACCTGCGCAAGAAGAACGGCGTTCGCCTGCTTGGCCCGACCGATGCCGCCTTGCGAGCGCCGACCGTCGCCATCGAATGCGGCCGCCCCGGTGCCGAAATGGCCGCACGCATCGGACGCCGAGGCGTCGGTGTCGGCGGCGGACACTTCTACGCCTGGCGCGTCCTGCAGGGCGTGGGAATCGACCCTGAGCGCGGCGTGCTGCGCATGTCCTTCGTCCACTACACTACGCCGGCCGAAGTCCAGAAGCTCATCGCCGCCCTCGACGCCGAGCTATAACCGTCCCCACCTTTCCGCGCTGCGCAGACCTCGCTACAAGCCGGGCTCCGCCGAAAGTCCGTCATGTCCCGTCCTGTCGCCGTCCTAGTCCTGATCCTCTGCACAGCCCTGTGGGGCCTGGCGTTCATCAGCCAGAAGACCGCCCTAAATCACATGGGCCCCCTGACCTTCGCCGGCATGCGCTTCGGGCTGGGCACGGTCGCGCTTCTGCCCTTCGCGTGGGCCGAGTGGCGCCGCATGAACCCGTCGCTGAGCAGCAACCAATGGTTCCGCATCGCAGTCATGACGGCGGCCTTCTTTGCCGGCTCATGGTTGCAACAGGCAGCACTGGTCACCGCCACCGTCACCAACGCCGGCTTCCTCACAGCGCTCTATGTGTTGTTCGTGCCGGTGCTGACCTTCATCGCCATCCGCGTGAAGCCGCACCCGATCATCTATGCCGGCGCCCCGCTTGCGTTGCTCGGCATCTACTTCCTCACCGGCGCCCGCTTCGATGCCTTCACCGCCGGTGACGGCATGCTCCTCGCCGGTGCAGTCGGCTGGGCCATCCAGATCGCCATGCTCGGCCCGCTGGTGAAGGAGACGGACCTTCCGATCTCGATCAGCGTCATCACCTTTGCCGGCACTGCGGTCCCGGCGCTCGCCATCGCCGCCTTCGCCGAGGCGCCCTCCTGGGCCGGCATTTCAGGTGGCTGGCTTGAGATCGTCTATGCCGGCATCTTCTCCACCGCCATCGCCTTCACCCTGCAGGCCATAGGCCAGCGGCACGTACCGGCAGCCAACTCAGCGATCATCCTGTCGGGCGAAAGCCTCTTCGCCGCGCTCGCTGCAGCCATCTTCCTGCACGAGCGCCTGCCGCCGATCGGTTACGTCGGCGCGGCGCTGATCTTCGGCGCCATCGTGATGGTGGAAACGGTGCCGGCGCTGCGCCGTCAGTAAACGTACAAAGGCGGCTTCGCACCCGGATCAGCGCCGGCCACGTAGTGCAGCTTGATGTCTGCGCACACGACGATGAAGGCGCAGGCCTTCACATACAGTTCCTGGTTCGGGGTAAGGGTCACGTCCCCGTTCACCCTGTCTTCCTTGATCTGTACGACACCACGCCAGACGTTCTTCCGCACCTGCGGGAACTCTTTGATGATGTACGCGCCCATGTATTTGCGGTTCTTGTCGGTGTCGCCTGCGCCGTGCAGATCAACAAGTTGCACGCACAGCAGCGTGCCATCGCCGCACATCGTCGCGCGATAGTCCATGCCGCCTTCCGGCGTTTGGAAGATGCCGATGAATGCGTCCTCCGCCATGGCTGGCACCGCACCCAGGCTCACCGCAGCCGCAACTCCCAGCGCCGCGAGCTTCCGCAACACATTCCCCATATCGATCGAATCCTTTGTCGCCACACTGGCCCCTTGCCCGCGATGTTGGGGCGGAATGGGACTGAATTGAGGCCCGAAAGTTAACGGCGGCGGTCATCGGCATGTCACCGCGCTGTCACCCATCCAACCTAGGGTCCCTCGTCCGGGCCCCCAACCCCCGGTCCTCGCACGGCCGCCTCACGGAGCGGCCGCTGCCCTCGGGCGCGTCCCCGCCAAATCGCGCCCAGCCGATTCTTCGGCATTAGCGGCCACCCTTGCCCGGTGGCCGCCTTTTTTTGTTGTGGGCGCGGCACCGAATCTCTGTCGGCCGCCCCGGCGCGGATGCATGTAGGAACGGGTAACGGCCGGTCCGGGATGACGGGTCTGAGAGTGTTGGGGCGCGTATGGCCAAGCTGTATTTTTCCTACGCCGCGATGAACGCGGGCAAGTCCACCATGCTGTTGCAGGCGGCGTACAACTATCGCGAGCGCGGCATGCGGGTGATGACCTTCACGTCCGCCCTCTATGCCCAGGGCGGAGTCGGCAAGATCGTTTCGCGCCTCGGCGTCGAGTCCGAGGCCGACCTCTATTCGCCGGGCGACGACATTTTCGATAAGGTCCGCGAAGCCACCCAGACCGGCAAGGTCGATTGCATATTCGTCGACGAAGCGCAGTTCCTCACCCAGGAGCAGGTTTGGCAATTGGCACGAGTCTGCGACCGGTTGCGCATCCCGGTAATGTGCTTCGGGCTCCGCACCGATTTCCAGGGCCGCCTGTTCCCCGGCTCGATGGCACTACTCGCCATCGCCGACGTGCTCCGCGAAATCCGCACCATCTGCCATTGCGGCGCCAAGGCCATCATGGTCGTCCGGCAGGATAGCGCCGGCCGCGTCCTGACCGACGGCGACCAGGTCTCGATCGAGAAATCGGTTTACGTCTCCCTCTGCCGCCGTCATTGGGAGGAAGAGACCGGCCGCTGGCCCGTCCTGAGGGCCGCTGAATGACCGATGCATCCGAACCGCAAGGCACGCTGACCATCCGCACCCTCGCCATGCCCGCCGACACCAACCCTGCGGGCGACATCTTCGGCGGCTGGGTGCTGAGCCAGATGGACACCGCCGGCGGCATCGCGGCTTACGAGCGCGCCAAGGGCCGCGTCGTAACCGTCGCGGTCGAAGCCATGACCTTCATCGCCCCGGTCAAGGTCGGCGACGTCCTGTGTGTCTATACCTCGATCGCGCGAACCGGCCGAACCTCAATCACCGTCGCCATCGAGGCCTGGGCCCGCCGCAACCGCATCGCCGAGCGGGTTAAGGTCACCGAAGGGGCGTTCGTCTACGTTGCCCTCGGCGATGACGGCAAAAAGCGAGCCCTCCCGCCCGCCTGAGAGTTGCTCCTCGCATCCGGAATTCGTCATGGACGCTGCCTGCCGGAACCAACCGGCGGGTGAAGCGTTTTCGACTCACGGAAATCCGCAAAGATCA
>JBEBHC010000256.1:0-3146 GCA_040081185.1 Devosia sp.
GTTCGAGGGTGCCGATGCGAATGGTGACGGCCTGCTCAGCCTTGGCGAGTTCAACTCGCTCAACCCTGAGCGTGACAGCATGTCCCGCCGGCCGGTCTAACCCCTAGACGGATGGACTATCGAGAAGAGGTCGCCTTCGGGCGGCCTTTTCGCGTTTCAGGCCGCCGGCTTCTCATGTTCGGCCTGCAGAGCTAGGCCCTTCTGTGCCCGCACCTGGTTGAGGAAGCGCGTGAAGAGGTAGTGGCTGTCGTGCGGGCCGGGCGAGGCCTCGGGGTGATACTGGACCGAGAAGATCGGCTTGCCGTCGACGCTCAGTCCGGCATTCGAACCGTCGAACAGCGAGACATGCGTCGTCGTTACGCCGGCGGGCAGAGTGGACGAGTCCACCGCGAAGCCGTGGTTCATCGAGGTGATCTCGACCTTGCCCGTGGTGAGATCTTTCACTGGATGGTTTGCGCCGTGATGGCCCTGATGCATCTTTTCGGTCTTGCCGCCGAGCGCGAGGCCGAGGAGCTGGTGGCCTAGACAGATGCCGAAGATCGGCTTGCCGGTTTCCATCAGCGATTTGATCGTGGGCACGGCATACTTGCCGGTCGCCGCCGGATCGCCGGGGCCGTTGCTGAGAAAGATGCCGTCAGGCTTGTGGGCTAGGATGTCTTTCGCGCTCGCCGTCGCGGGGACAACGGTGACGCGGGCATTCTGCCCGGCAAGCTGGCGCAGGATATTGCGCTTGGCCCCGTAGTCGACGGCCACGATGTGGAAATCCGGGTTGTCGACGGTGCCGTAGCCCTCGTTCCAGGCCCACGGACCCTCGTCCCATTTGTAGGTCTGGCCGGTGGTGACTTCCTTGGCGAGGTCGAGTCCCTCGAGGCCGGGGAAGTTCTTGAGTTCCGACACGATCGATGGCTCGTGGAAATGACCATCGGGCTGGTGCGCGACGGCGCCGTTGGGCATGCCCTTCTCCCGGATGCGCGCCGTTAGTGCGCGTGTGTCGATGCCGGCGATGCCGATGATGTTGCGCTTCTTGAGCCAGGCGTCGAGCCGTTCGGCGGCGCGATAGTTGGACGGATTGGTGATGTCGGCGCGCAGGATGACACCGCGTACGCCCGAGTGGGCCGCCATGTTGACCGTCTCGATGTCCTCGTCGTTGGTGCCGACGTTGCCGATATGCGGGAAAGTGAAGGTAACGATCTGGCCGGCATAGGAAGGATCGGTGAGGATCTCCTGGTAGCCGGTCATGGCCGTGTTGAAGCAGATTTCGCCGGCCGCGTGCCCCACCGCACCGATGCCGCGCCCTTCGAGACGTGTGCCGTCATCGAGGATCAGGAGGGCGGTCGCGGGACTAGGCTGCCAGCCGGACATGGCGGGGCTCCAAGAGTTTGACGGTTCAGGTTGAGGGCTTCCCTTAGAAGTCCGGCCCGAATGGCGCAAGTGGCGGTTTCGATGGATGCCCGCTATATGGGGTCAAATCACTGGATTTGAAGGGATGCGAGCCATGCGCGAGGTTATCAGTGAGGGCTACAAGACGGCGCTGAAGGCCGGAGACAAGCGCCGCACGGCGACGCTGCGATCCATCAATGCGGCGATCAAGGACAAGGATATCGCGGCGCGCGGCGAGGGCAAAGGGCCGCTAGCCGACGGCGATATCGTGGTGCTGCTGCAAAAGATGGTGAAGCAGCGCGAGGAAAGCCTCGGGATTTACGAGAAGGCGGGACGCGAAGATCTTGCGACGGTGGAGCGTGAGGAAATCGCGATCCTCAACGAGTTCCTGCCGCAGGGGATGAGCGAGGCCGAGATCGAGGCAGCGATCAAGGCAGCTATCGCCAAGACGGGGGCGGTGGGCGGCAAGGACATGGGCAAGGTGATCGCCTCGCTCAAGGCCGAGTACCCGGGCCGCATCGATTTCGGCAAGGCGAGCGGCAAGGTCAAGGCGGCGCTGGGTTAGCTCCCGCCCGCCGCGCGCGGGACCAGGACATCAGCGCGACCGCGACCGACAACGCTGCCCCGATGGCGCCGAGCCAGGGCAGGGTGCCGTAGCCGAGCTTCGCTTCGATCATGACGCCACCGATCCACGCGCCGAAGGCGATGGAAATGTTGAAGGCGGAGGGGATGAGGCTTGCGGCGAGAAGCGGGGCATCCTGCGTGTTAGAGAGGATGCGGGTCTGCACCGGCGAGCCGAAGGCGAAGACGGTGGAGCCCCAGACGAGGACGAGCAGCGCCATCAGCCACGGCTGGGCGACGAACAGCCCCATCAGCAGATAGATGATCACCTGCAGTGCGAGGATGCCGGTCAGGGAAGCCATCAGCCTCCAGTCGGCAAGGCGCCCGCCGATCAGCACACCGATGGTCGACCCGACGCCGAAGATCAGCAGCAGCCACGGGATGATGTTGGGCGGGACGCCGGACACCTCGGTGAGCAGCGGCGAGATGTAGGTGAAGAGCGCGAACTGGCCGACGGTCTGCAGCAGGATGATCAGCAGCGAAGTGTAAACCGGCTCCCGCCCGAGCACCTTGATCTCCGCAAGCAGGTTGCCGCCGCGGGCCGCGGGTGCGCTGTCGCGCGGGAGCAGCATGGCGATCGCGATGAAGCTGAGCACGCCGAGCAGTGCGACTGCCCAGAAGGTCATGCGCCAGCCGTAGGCGATGCCGATAGCGGCGCCGAGTGGGACGCCGACGACATTGGCCACTGTCAGGCCGGCGAGGATGAGCGCCACGGCGAAACCGCGTCGGCTCTCCTCGACCAGTGTGATGGAGACCACCATCGCCGTGCCGAAATAGGCACCGTGGATGAGGGCGATCAGCACGCGGAAGACGAGCAGCGTTGCGTAGTTCGGTGCGAGCGCGCAGGCGACATAGCCGATAGTGAAGATGCCGACATAGATCAGCAGGAGCAGCTTGCGCGAGAAGCGGCCGGCGAAGGTGGCGAGCAGTGGGCCACCGATGGCGACGCCGAGGGCGTAGAGGCTGACAAGATAGCCGGCCGTTGGGATGGTGATGCCGAGGTCGGTCGATACGTCGGGCAGGATGCCGGCGATGACGAACTCGGATGTGCCGATGGCGAAGGCGGCGGCAAAGAGCGCGAGGAGGGCGGGCGGCATCAGGCGGGGCTCCGGCGCGCGATGGAGATCGAAGCGAATGCGATCAAC
>JBEBHC010000102.1:0-11742 GCA_040081185.1 Devosia sp.
CCGTGCGAAACCTTCTCCGCATTCGGTGGCCCTTTCATCGCGGGCGCATTTTCTTCGGTGACCGGGCTGCCTTTACCGGCTTGAGTTGGCGCGGGAGCCGCGGCGACCGGCGCAACCGGAGCCGCGGCAACGGGTGCCGGGGCGGTGGTTGGAGGCGCTGCAGGGGCGAGAGCCCCTGGCGGAGGCGGCGGCGGTGGCGGAAACGCCTTGTAGGTCCGTTCGGCGGTCGGACGTTCGAGCAAGGTCGTCGCCCCACCCTCGGCCGCAGAGAACTGTCGCGTGACCTGTGGCCCCGGCTTCACTGATTTGCCGTTGCCGGCACGGAAGGCTTCAACAATGCCCTCGAAGCTCTCGACGGTGAGGTCTTCGTAGGTGTCGTTGCCGATCATGATCATCGGCGCGTTGACGCAAGCGCCAAGGCACTCGGCCTCTTCCCAACTCAGCTTGCCATCGGCGCTGATTTCGAGCGGATCATGGGCAATCTTGTGTTGGCAGACATCGATCAGGTCGCCTGCGCCGCGCAGCATGCACGGCGTCGTGCCGCACACGATGATATGGGCATTCGCGCCAACGGGCTTCAGCAGGAACTGCGTGTAGAACGTCGCGACTTCGAGGACGCGGATATAGGCCATGTCGAGCAGCTTCGCGATCGCTTCGATCGCCGGACGGGTGACCCAGCCCTCCTGCTCCTGCGCACGCCACAGCAGCAGGATCACCGCCGATTGCTGCCGGCCTGCCGGATAGCGCGAAATGGTCTTCGCTGCCCATGCCTGATTGTCCGCGCTGAACGCGAAGCTTGACGGTTGGACATCGTCGGTTGCGAGGCGGCGAACGCTCACCGGTCCACCTCGCCAAACACGATATCGAGGGAACCCAGTATGGCGGAGACGTCGGCTAGCATGTGCCCACGTGTCATGAAATCCATCGCGGACAGATGGGCAAAGCCGGGCGCCTTGATCTTGCAGCGGTATGGTTTGTTGGTGCCGTCGCTGACGAGATACACGCCGAATTCGCCCTTTGGCGCCTCGACCGCGGCGTAAACCTCCCCGGCCGGTACTTTATAGCCCTCGGTGTACAGCTTGAAGTGGTGGATAAGGGCTTCCATTGATTGCTTCATCTCGCCCCGCTTGGGCGGCACAACCTTGCCGTCGGCGGAGGACACCGGCCCCCTGCCCTCGGCCGAATTCAGCAACTCGACGCACTGCTTCATGATGCGGATCGACTGGCGCATCTCGTCCATCCGGACAAGATAACGATCGTAGCAATCGCCGTTCTTGCCGATCGGAATATCGAAATCGAACCGGTCGTAACACTCGTAGGGCTGCGACTTGCGCAGATCCCACGCGACACCAGATCCGCGGATCATGACGCCGGAGAAACCCCATTTCCAGGCATCCTCGGCCGACACGATGCCGATATCGGCATTGCGCTGCATGAAGATGCGGTTGCCGGTGAGAAGCGTCTCGAGGTCGTCGCAAACCTTCAGGAACGGGTCGCAGAACGCGCCGATATCATCGACCAGGTCCTGCGACAGGTCCTGATGCACTCCACCGGGCCGGAAGTAGGCCGCGTGCATGCGGCTGCCTGATGCGCGCTCGTAGAAGATCATCAGTTTTTCGCGCTCGTCG
This sequence comes from Devosia sp., assembly GCA_040081185.1. Taxonomy (GTDB): domain Bacteria; phylum Pseudomonadota; class Alphaproteobacteria; order Rhizobiales; family Devosiaceae; genus Devosia_A. Next base: position 1,629 of record JBEBHC010000102.1, read on the forward strand.
AAGCCCCAGAGCGGCGGCGTCAACGCACCGACGTCCATTGCCTGTGTCGTCGTGTTGAGGATGTGCGAAAGCAGCCGGCCGATCTCGCAGAAGAGAACGCGGATCAGCTGCCCACGCAGCGGCACTTCGAGGCCAAGCAGCTTCTCCACGGCGAGGCAGAAAGCATGCTCCTGGTTCATCGGGGCGACATAGTCGAGCCGATCGAAATACGGCACCGCCTGCAGATAGGTCTTTGTCTCGATCAGCTTTTCCGTGCCACGATGCAGCAGGCCGATATGCGGATCGACGCGCTCAACGACTTCGCCGTCGAGCTCGAGCACCAGCCGGAGCACGCCGTGCGCGGCCGGATGCTGCGGGCCGAAGTTGATCGTGAAATTGCGGACGTCAGCTTCGCTCATTGCTTGGCCTTCTCGTCACCCGGGAGCACGTAATCCGTACCCTCCCAAGGTGACAGATAGTCGAACTGGCGGAATTCCTGCGCGAGCTTGACCGGCTCATAGACGACGCGCTTGCGCTCCTCGTCGTAGCGAACCTCGACATAGCCCGTCGTCGGGAAGTCCTTGCGCAGCGGATGACCGTCGAACCCGTAATCGGTGAGGATGCGGCGAAGGTCGGGATGGCCCGTAAAAAGGATTCCGTAGAAGTCGTAGGCTTCGCGCTCAAACCAATCCGCACCAGTAAAAATGCCGGTGATGGACGGCACGGGGGTTTCCTCGTCGGTGTTCACCTTGAGCCGGATGCGCAGGTTCTTGCTCGGCGACAGTAGGTGGTAAACCACCTCGAAACGATCCTCTCGCTCGGGAAAATCCACGCCGCAGACGTCGACGAATGAGATGAACTTCATCCCCTCGTCCTCGCGCAGCATGCGGACGGCATCGACGATCGTGTCTCGATGCAAAGTCACCGTCAGTTCGCCGTAGGAAATGACGCTGGTGATCACCCGGTCGCCCAACAGCGCCGCTGCGCGCTCACTGAGGCTCTCGATCGGCGTTGCGGTTGGAACGTCCCCCATTGTCCGCCCTATCGCTCGATCGTGCCGGTGCGGCGGATCTTTTTCTGCAACAGCAGCAGACCGTAGAGCAGTGCCTCGGCCGTCGGCGGGCAACCCGGGACATAGATGTCCACCGGAACAACGCGGTCGCAGCCGCGGACTACCGAATACGAATAGTGGTAGTAGCCGCCGCCATTTGCGCACGAACCCATCGAGATCACGTAACGAGGCCCCGGCATCTGGTCGTAAACCTTGCGCAGGGCGGGCGCCATCTTGTTGGTGAGCGTGCCCGCAACGATCATCACGTCGGACTGGCGCGGCGAAGCGCGGGGCGCGAGCCCGAAACGTTCGACGTCGTAACGCGGCATCGACATCTGGATCATCTCAACCGCGCAGCAGGCGAGGCCGAACGTCATCCACATCAACGAGCCCGTGCGGGCCCAGTTGATCAGGTCATCGGTCGCGGTGACCAGGAAGCCCTTGTCGGCGAGTTCGTTGTTGATCTCGCTGAAGTAAGCGTCGTCGGCGCCGATCGGCTTGCCGGTACGCGGATCGAGAACGCCCTTGGGAGCCGGCGCGATGAGCGTCTCGTTCAATCCCATTCGAGCGCACCCTTCCGCCACTCATAGATGAACCCGACGGTCAGGACGCCGAGGAACAGCATCATCGACCAGAATCCGAACAGGCCCACGTCCCGGAAAGCCACGGCCCAGGGGAAAAGGAACGCCACCTCAAGGTCGAAGATGATGAACAGGATCGAGACGAGGTAGAATCGCACGTCGAACTTCATGCGCGCATCGTCGAAGGCGTCGAAACCGCATTCATAGGCCGAAACCTTCTCGGGATCGGGCGCTTTGACGGCGAGGATGAAAGGGGCAACGAGAAGTGCTAGGCCGATGACGCCGGACAGGCCGATGAAGATGACAACCGGCAAATAGTCACTGAGCAGAGAGTTCATTCTGCGGCCTTTTTGGCCGGTCGAGAACCGGCCCCTGATGGCGCGGGACGGAGGGCAATGATGGGCCTACCGGACGGCGCAAATCGATGGTTCGGCTTAGCCGACAGGCTGGAATGATTCAAGACTATGTCTGCACTCCGACGCGGGTTTGTGCCCGGAAACACCTACATCGCGCAAAGAAAAGACGCCCGTCGCGAGACAGGCGCCTTCAGGAAGAGGTCGGACAGTCTGTACTAGTTCATATGCCAGATCAGGCCGGCGGTGGCTTTGCCCACCGACACGCCCGAACCGAACTCGCCGAGGCCCTGCAACTCACCGCGAATGGCGAGGCTGTCGGTCATTGCCATTTCGACACCGCCACCAAAGGCATAGGCAGCACTTCCGTCGAGAAGGCCGACACCGAGCTCGCCGTAGAGCATCGTGTTGTCGCTGATGAAGCCGCCCACTCGGCCGAGGGCGAGGGCGTCATAGGCCACCAATCCACCGCCGGCGAAATAGCCGGACAGCTGGAATTCGACGCCCGCGATAATGCCGTCGGTCACTGCGAAGTTGTTACCTGCGACAACGCCAAAATTGCCGTAGAGCGACCCGGAAGTCGCAAGGCCGGCGGTAGCACCGAGGTAGAACCCCTCGAAGTCGAACAGCGAAGCCTCGGTGATCGGCACGGGCGTAAGAAGGTCAGCGGCTGAGGCCGCGGCGGTGTTGAGTGCGACAGCGGCGGCGCCGATCAGCAAGGTGCGAGCGAAGGTCATTTGCGAGTCCCCGAAGGTGTTATTCATTCGACGGGGATTTTGCGCTCCGACCAATTCAACAACAATTAGCGCCAAACTTTAATTGACCCTAAGGGCTAACAAATCCTTGCTGCCGCCTCCCGAAAAGCAAAGGCCCCGCACTTGGCGGGGCCTCGCAAATTGCTTCGTGGACTTCCTCAGAAGTGGAAGTTGATCCCGGCCTTGAGGACGTTGGAGTCCTCGGCCGCGTTGTCGAAGTCCCAGTTGTACTGGTACTCGGTTTTGAAGCTCACGCTGTCCGACACCATGAATTCGGCGCCGACACCGACCGGCACGTAGCCGTCGGTCGCCGAATTCGTACCGAGACCGGCGAAACCGTAGAGCGCGATCGAGTCAGTCAGCAGCGCGCCGACGCGGCCATCGACCTGGGCCGACCAGGTGTTGTTGGAGAGCCAGCTGCCTTCCAACTCGGCACCGAACAGCAGCGCGTCGGAGGTTGCGTTGACACCGATCACGACGCCCGCGCCATAAGCCGAGGGCACGTCCTGCAGCGACACGAGGCCGCCAACATAGACGCCATCCCAGCCGACCGAATTGTCGATCATCTGGTCTTCGACGGCGGGCGGATCGAGAATCAGATCCGCGGCCATGGCGGCCGGGGCGAAAGCGGCAGTGGCCACGGCGGCCAGCAGAGCGATTCTGAGAGTGCGCATAGTAAGTTCCTTTATTCCGTTGGCAGGAGGCCGGATTGCGGCAACCTGCAGACCCAGCAACGAGAGCCGATGGAGGGAGTTCCCATGCGAAACCCGAACATTCGACCCTGTTGCACAGCGGCCACAACCGGCCGCGTGGGCTACAGATGGGATCGGAATGTGCGCCTACAACGGTTTCGAGGCGGCAAAAACAAGGCAGCCGCCGATCGTTACCGATGCGCCACACCTTCGGCCAACGAATTCGGGGATGCGGAGTCGACAGGAGCAATATGAAGGGAAATGGCGCGAGTGACGGGACTCGAACCCGCGACCTTCGGCGTGACAGGCCGACGCTCTAACCAACTGAGCTACACCCGCAGCAAGCGGCACAAACAGCGCCGCGCAACGTGGGCGTCGTGTAGCGGCGGGTCAGGTGAGTGTCAACCGGATTTGGCCGGGATTCTGGCTCGCAGAACCGTAGCGCGTTGGCGCGAAGGCTGGTGGGCGGTGACGGTTTCGAACCGCCGACCCTCTCGGTGTAAACGAGATGCTCTACCGCTGAGCTAACCGCCCGAGCCTGATGGTCCCGGCGAGGCCTGATTAGGGGCTAGCCTCGAGCCCGTCAACGAAAGCCGGAAAAACATCGACCCCGGCGCTGACTGCGCACGGGGCCGAAAAGGCAAACTGAAATTGCCGACCACGCCTTTAGTTGATTGCGTCCTTCAGGCCCTTGCCGGGCTTGAACTTGGCCTGCATCGAAGCCGGGATTTGAATCTCGGCGCCGGTGGCGGGGTTACGGCCAACGCTCGCCTTGCGCTTGGAGACCGAGAAAGTCCCAAAACCGACAAGACGGACTTCCTCGCCCTTCTTGAGCGAATTGGTGACCGCATCGAAGACCGCGTCGACGGCTTCGCCGGCCTGCGCCTTGGTGATGCCCGACGTATCGGCAACCACGCCGATCAGATCGTTCTTGTTCATTGGGTTCCTCTCACTGTGAAATGCCCGCCCTCGCTGGGCGCTGAAAACGCGGCAATCCATTTGTCGATTCTATGCCAAAGGCAAGGAAATCCGGGCGTTTCTGCCCCCGGGCGACCGCGACTCTGTTAATGGACCGCGCCTTGGCGGGCGGTCAACCGCAAATCAGGCGTTTTCGCCCGGAAATGCCCGGAAATCCGCGGTTTTTTTAGGTTGCTGCTGCTTCCGCCGACCGCTTCGATCGGATGGTGAAAATTACCGGTAGGCAGATCAAATAGATGACTGCCGCCACGAGCCATGTGAGGCCGGGCCAACTCGTGACGCTGGCGAAGTAGATAGTGGCAAAGAACAGCGGCCCGAAGATCGAGGCGAGGCTCACCACGCTCGACATCACGCCCTGCAGCTGCCCCTGCTTGTCGGCATCGGCCTGCTGCGTCGTGAGAGACTGCAGTGCGGGCACGCCTACTCCGCCCATCGCGTAAATCGGCAGCAGCACGAAGATGACCCAGCCCTGAGTTGCAAACGCCGTAATGACGAGCGCCGTGCCCTCGAAGGCGAGGCCGAACAGCATCGCGTTGCGCTCCCCCAGCCACTTCGAAACCGGTCCGGGCAGGATAGCCTGGACGAGGGCGTGGAAGATGCCGTAGCCAGCGAGCGACAGCCCGACCAGAAGACCGTTCCACTGGAAGGCGTCGTGGCCATAGAGCGCCCAGATGGTGCCGTACATGTTGCCGGTGAAGTTCAGCAGGAAGAACACCGCGATCAGCGGTATCAGCCCCTTCAACGTGAATGCCCACGCCAGCGGCACCAACGGGTTGAGTGAGCGGAAGTCGAACCGCGCCTCCCGGTTGCCCGGCCGCGATTCCGGCAGGACGAACAGCGCCAGCGCGAAATTGAGGGCGTTTAGAGCGGCGGCAAGGATGAAGGGGGCACGGATCCAGATATCTCCGAGCAGGCCGCCGAGTACCGGCCCGACGATAAAACCGACGCCGAACATTGCATGGAATAGCCCGAACCGGCGCGGCCGCTCTTCTTCGCTCGAGATGTCGGTGATGTAGGCCGTGGCAATCGCCATGTTGGCGCTGGTCAAACCCGCGATGGCACGGCCGATCACAAGCATCCAAAGCTCCGGCGCGAAGGCCATGAACAGGTAGTCGATGGCGGCACCGGCGATTGAAACGAGCAGCACCGGCCGGCGGCCGTAGCGGTCGCTCATGACACCCAGCACCGGCGAGAACAGGAACTGGATTGCTGCGTAGAGCGCGTACATCACCCCGACATAGGGCGCGATGTTGTCGACATGCGTCACGTCGGCCAACAGACGCGGCAGGATCGGAAAGATCAGGCCGATACCAACCGCATCGAGGGTAACGGCGGCGAGGATGATGATGAGCGGACGGTTCATGCTGTCTCTTTCGTTCGCCCCGAGCCGGGCCGAGCGGGGTTATCGGAAACTGCGGGCGAGCGGAAGCATCCGGTGCCTATCTGTCCGGTTCTGTCAGCGGCCTATTCGGGTCGCGGATGCAGGAAGGCGGGCCCCGGGGCGCTTTCGTCCCGTGAGATGGAGAGGAGTGGAACACAGCCACCCCGGGACGCCGGACTTTCAGAAGAGGGCTGGATCTCCACCGGCATTACCCGGCTTCGCCGCCCAATCCCCGGCCCCAGAGGCGACTCTGGAACCGCCGGCCGCCTCACCACCCGTTCGCCGCGTCCGCCCGCGTGGTGAAGTGGCGAGAATGTACATCGCACTGATGGCGTGAGCACTCACAGCGGATTCCCGTGGCGAAAGAGTGGGTTAGGTGGCCTGGACTTACGCAGCGGTACTCGGCCGGACTCTGACTACAATTGCGACGACGCATCCTGCCGTCCAAAAGCAAAACGGCGCCCGAAGGCGCCGTTTGTTAACTTGGCATTGCGAAGGCTCAGTGCGCGACGCTGCCGGCCTCGTCGCCTTCGACCGTCAGGTCCGGGACAGGAGCCGCCGCCGCAACCTTGGCGGCGTCCTCAAAGGTCCACTCGATCGCTTCGGGCTCACGCACGAGGGCGGTCTTCAGCACCTGGTCCATCCGCGACACCGGCACGATCTCCATGCCCTTGGTGACGATGTCCGGGATCTCCTTGAGATCGCGCACATTGTCCTCGGGGATGATCACTGTCTTGATGCCCGAGCGCAGCGCCGCAAGCAGCTTTTCCTTGAGACCACCGATGGGCAGCACACGACCACGGAGCGTGACTTCACCGGTCATCGCCACGTCGTGCTTCACCGGAATTCCGGTCATCACCGAGATGATGGCCGTGGCCATGCCGACGCCGGCAGAGGGACCGTCCTTGGGCGTCGCACCTTCCGGCACGTGGACATGGATGTCCCGTGTGTCGAACATGGGTGGCTTGATGCCGAGATCGACAGCCCGCGAGCGAACGTAGCCGTTCGCCGCCTGGATCGATTCCTTCATCACCTCCTTGAGGTTGCCGGTCACCGTCATCCGCCCCTTGCCGTGGGTCATGATGGCTTCGATGGTCAGCGTTTCGCCACCCACCGATGTCCAAGCCAGCCCCGTGACGAGGCCGACGGCCGGTTCCGCGTCGATCTTGTCGTTCCGGTAGAACGGCGCTCCGAGATATTCCTCAAGCAACGCCTCGTCGATGACCACCGACTTCGACTTGTTCTGCATGATCTGCCGCACGGACTTCCGCATCAGCTTGGAAATCTCGCGCTTCAGATTGCGGACGCCGGCTTCCCGCGTGTAGTTGCGAACGACCTTCATCAGGATTTCGTCGGACATGACGAATTCCTTGTCCTCGAGGCCGTTCTCCTTGAGCGTCTCGGGGATCAGGTGCCGCCGGGCGATCTCGAACTTCTCCTCTTCGGTGTAACCCGAGAGGCGGATGATCTCCATGCGGTCCATCAGCGGACCCGGAATGTTCAGCGTGTTCGAAGTGGTCACGAACATTACGTCGCTGAGGTCGTAGTCGACCTCGAGATAGTGATCGGCGAACGTGTTGTTCTGCTCCGGATCGAGCACTTCGAGCAGTGCCGAAGACGGATCGCCGCGGAAGTCCTGGCCCATCTTGTCGATCTCATCGAGCAGGAAGAGCGGATTGGACTTGCCGGCCTTCTTCAGCGACTGGATGACCTTGCCGGGCATCGAGCCGATATAGGTCCGGCGGTGGCCGCGGATCTCGGCCTCGTCGCGGACGCCGCCCAGTGACATGCGGATGAACTCACGGCCGGTCGCCTTGGCGATCGACTTGCCGAGCGAAGTCTTGCCGACGCCCGGGGGGCCGACGAGGCAGAGGATCGGGCCCTTGAGCTTGCCGGTGCGCGACTGCACCGCCAGATACTCGACGATCCGCTCCTTGACCTTCTCGAGCCCGTAATGGTCGGCGTCCAGCACTTCCTGGGCGTAGTTGAGGTCGCGCTTGACCTTGGACTTCTTGCCCCAAGGGAGAGACAGCAGCCAATCGAGATAGTTGCGGACGACCGTCGCCTCGGCGGACATCGGCGACATGGTACGGAGCTTTTTGAGCTCGCCATCTGCCTTGGCCCGGGCTTCCTTGGTCAGTTTGGTCTTTTTGATGCGTTCTTCGAGTTCGGTGAGCTCGTTCGAGCCCTCCTCACCGTCGCCCAGCTCACGCTGGATCGCCTTCATCTGCTCGTTGAGGTAGTACTCGCGCTGCGTCTTTTCCATCTGGCGCTTGACGCGCGAGCGGATGCGCTTTTCCACCTGCAGCACGCCGATCTCGCCTTCCATCAGACCGAGGATCTTCTGCAGCCGCTCGGCGACAGAAACCGTGCCCAGCAGTTCTTCCTTCTCGGTGATCTTGATGACGAGGTGGCTCGCGATGGTGTCCGCGAGTTTGGACTAGTGGTCGATCTGGCTGACGGCGTTGACCACCTCGGCCGAGATCTTCTTGTTAAGTTTGACGTAGTTCTCGAACTCCGTCTGCGCCGAGCGGGCCAGCGCCTCGAGTTCCGTCGTGTCCGTATCCGGTTCCTTCAGGATCGTCGCTTCGGCCTCGAAGTAATCGGTGGTCTGCAGGTACTGGTCGATGGTCGCGCGGTAGAGACCCTCGACGAGCACCTTCACCGTGCCATCGGGCAGCTTCAGCAGCTGCAGCACGGAAGCGATGGTACCGGTGGCGAAAATGTCCTCGGGCTTGGGATCGTCGTCCTGCGCATTCTTCTGCGTGACGACGAGGATGTGCTTGTCGTCGCGCATGACTTCTTCAAGCGCCTTGACCGACTTCTCGCGGCCGACGAACAGCGGCACGATCATGCCCGGGAAAACAACAATGTCGCGGAGCGGCAGGACGGGATAGACCCGGTCCCGATCGAACTCGGCGCCGCGTGAGGTGACGTCCGACATGTCTTGTCCTTTCAGGGGCGCGCCAGGGGGAGGTAAATGGGGAGATGCGCGCCCGTATAGCAACCAGTGAGACGCCGCAAATGAGCCGTCTCCCTGATTCTGCTTATTAAATAGGGTCGCACCTCCAATCGGCAAGTCAACGATTGGTACATTTCGGGGCCGCCTTCACAGGGCTGCCGTGCTTTCGGTGCAACGCAGGGATCCGGCCCCTGCCCTCCTCCTCAGCGGCAGGAGTCGATTTCGAGGAAATCGGTGTAAATGGCATCCACACCTAAGACCTTCAGGGTCGGAACCGGCTCGCAATTGTTGACCGTGTAGGAATAGATCGGCGCGTCGATCCACAGTTTCGCCCAGAGGCCAAGCCCTGCCGTGGCATCCGCCATCGACATGGCGACGGCGTTGATGTGGATGCGCTTGCCCCGCATGCTCCCCAGCAGCACGAAACGGTCCCACAGCGTCTTCATCTTGTAGGTCGCCAGCACCATCGGATAACGCCCGTTCTGGCTGATCGCGAGGGCCGTCGGCAGGTCGTAGACGGTCGGCAAAAGCTGATCGCCGAGGGCGCGGCGGAGATAGGCGTTGGTTTCGATCACCCGGTCCTTGGCATCGGATATCAGCGTGGCCTGTGGGTGGTTCTTGAACCAGGTCGTCGCTGTCGGATAGGTGCAGGCCGGGTGAGGCAGAGCGTTGTTGGTCCGCTCGAATGTCAGGAAGTCCGGAGCTTTGCCGTCGTATTCCTTCCAGTCGTGGTTGCAGACCAGCACACCGTCGCTCGTCCAGTTGAAGTCCATTTCGAAGATGCGGAAACCGCGGGCGTAATTGGCGTCGAGGGCGTCGATGCCATTCACGTAGGTCGTATCGCCGATTCCCCCAGCCGCATGCGCCACGTTGGGCAGATCGGCGTACATCGGCACGCCCCAGGCACGCCACGATGCGCTGATCGCGAAAGTCATGGCAACGAAGGCAACGACGAAGGCGCCGCCCCGGTTGAGATAGCGACGCCATTTCGGCATCGATCGCGCCGGCTTTGCTGCCGTCGCGCGCGGAGCGATGGACGTGCGTTCAGCCAAGATGTCCAAGCGGCCCTCCTCCAGAGGATCAGCGAGGCATCTTCAGAGCCAAGCCCTTACAAAATCATAACGAAATAGCCCGCGCTGTTCCGAAGGACAGCGCGGGCCGACACTTTTCACGCCCGAGCGCTCGCGGCGGGGCCTGCCTTGTCAGGCGGCCGGGGGCTTTGGCGGCAACTGGGCGAAGGGCGTCGAGACCGAAATCGCCATCTCTTCCTCGGTCATGTCCGCCGGAACGTCGGCGAACAGCGGGGTCGAGAGATAGCGCTCGCCGGTATCGGGCAGCATTGCGAGGATGGTCGAACCGGCCGGGGCGGTCTCGGCAATCTT
>JBEBHC010000257.1:0-3115 GCA_040081185.1 Devosia sp.
GGCTAGGCGGCGCTTGCGATCGCGGCCAACCCGAGTGGGCGGGCGCGGCCACTCAGCGCCTGCGCCAACTGGCGGAAAGCGCCCACTTTCAGGGCCGGAGCGAACAGGAAGCCCTGAGCATTCACGACCCCGCGGGCTCTCAGGTAAAGAGCCTGCGCCTCGGTCTCGACGCCCTCCGCGATGATCTCCGTGCCCAGATCGCGGCACATGGAAATCAGCCCGTCCAGCACTGGCACGGTGGTGGTGTCCGGCTTGATCATGTCGACGAATACCCGGTCGATCTTGATCACGTCGACACCCAGCGTCTGCATATAGGCGAGGTTCGAGTGGCCGGTGCCCACATCGTCCATCGCCAGCCGCACGCCGAGTTTATGCATGGCGGCGATCACCGTGCCGGCCTGCGTCATGCTGTCGAGCGGCCGCCGCTCGGTGATTTCAAACACGAGTTGGCGATACGAAAGTCGCGAGCCGCCGAAGATATGCCGGACGTCCTCGACGATCGTGCCGTCCCGGAAATGCGCTTCGAACAGATTGATCGACACCTTGAGATCCGGCATCGCCTGGCAGATGTCGCCGAGGTCATCGCGCACCTGCTGCATCAGGCTCAACGTCATGGGAATGGCGAGCCCGGTCACCTCGGCATAGTCGATGAATGCTCCAGGCGGTACCACTTCGCCGTTCTTTTTCTCCCAGCGGCAGAGCACCTCGCAGCCGGCAAGTGCACCGGTCTTGAGGTTGATTACCGGCTGGTAGTACGGCTTCAGTTCGCCATCGCTGATGGCGCGCTCGAGATCGAAGGCGGGCAATTGCGACCGGCGTACATATTGCAGCGCCAGCACGAGGAACGCGCCGCTCATCAGGCAGGCGATCACCGTGAAGCTCACGTCGAGATCGGCGTAGTCGGCGCGCACCATGGCGAAGGGCACCGCGGCTTCGGCTCGGATCGGCAACTCTCCTGCGAAAGCTTCGGCGGAGACAAACTCGGTCACGCCGCGATTGTCGTACGGCGCCGTGTTACCGGCGGTCAGCACCACCGTTCCGTCGGTCAGAGAAACGCGCATCATCGCGGTCGGCTTCATGCCGTTGAGCATGGACCCCGCTTCACCGGGATAGACCGGCACGAAAGCGGAGACCAGACGGGTCTGGCTGAACGGTTCGGTGACCTTGAGAGCGGGGACCTTCAAATCCCCGAGAGTGACCACCGTCACCGTGCCGATCTGGCCCGGTATCGGGAGGCTTGCGGAGAGCGTCGTGTATTTCACAGGAGCGCCGAAAGCGTCGCAGTACTGAACGCCATCAGCATTCTCGACCAGGATTTGCTTGAGATAGAGGCTCTGCTCCATCTGCTTGCGCACGTTGGTTACAAAAGTCGGCGTGCAGAGGGAGGGGCTGTCGGCCAGCACCGTGTTGAGCGCGCCGATCGCGTCATAGGCCGCTGTTTGGATGCGGTCGGCGCGCCCCTCCAGCGTCTGCTGCAGTGCGCCGCCCTCTTTGACCCGCACGTAGTTGTCCAGCAGGTAGTCGACGCCCATCACCGGCACGAACGCCAGGATCGCGCTGAGAAGCGTGACGATGTGCGAATATCTCGACTGCAAAGAGCGCCCCGCTCCATTCAAGGAACGAGGCGTAGCAAGCCCGGCTTAAAGCGGCGCTAACGGGCTACTTTTCCTGCACGTTCAAGCGCAGGTGAAGTTCGCGCAGCTGCTTGGCAGTGGCCGGCAGCGGCGCGCCCATCAACAAATCCTGTGCCTGCTGGTTCATCGGGAACAGCGTGATCTCGCGGAGGTTTTCCGCGCCGCAGAGCAGCATCACCAGCCGGTCGATGCCGAACGCGGCTCCGCCGTGTGGGGGCGCGCCATACTGGAAGGCCCGGTAAAGGCCGCCGAACTGCTCTTCGACTTCCTCACGTGACTTGCCGGTGATCTCGAACGCCCTAACCATCGTCTCGGGCTCCTGGTTTCGGATCGAGCCGGAGGCCACTTCGAAGCCGTTGCAGACCGCATCGTACTGGAACGCCTTGATGGTCAGTGGGTCCTGCTCGTCGAGCGCCCTGCGGCCGCCCTGTGGCATCGAGAAAGGATTGTGCGCGAAGTCGACCCGCTTTTCCTCGTCGCTCCACTCGTAGAACGGGAAGTCCACGATCCAGCAGAACGCGTAGCGGTCCTCGTCGACCAGCTTCAACTCGGTTCCGACGCGCGTGCGCGCCTCGCCGGCGAAGCGGTACATCTTGTCCGGCCGGCCCATGGTGAAGAACACCGCGTCGCCGTCGCCCAGCCCAAGCTGCGTGCGCAACGCTTCCGTGCGTTCCGGACCGATGTTCTTGGCCACCGGTCCGGCGCCTTCGAGAGCGCCGTTCTCGGTGCGCCAGAATATGTAGGCGAGCCCCGGCTGTCCCTCGGACTGCGCCCAGCCGTTCATGCGATCGCAGAAGGCTCGGCTGCCGCCCGCCTTTGCGGGTATGGCCCATATCTCGGTCTTGTCGTCGGTCGCGAGCTGGTTGGCGAAGACCTTGAAGCCCGACCCGGCGAAATGCGCCGACACATTCTGCATCTCGATCGGATTGCGCAGGTCCGGCTTATCGGAGCCGTATTTGCGAACGGCCGTGTCGTAGGGAATGCGCGGCCAGTCGTGGTTCACGGGCTTGCCCTCGGCGAATTCCTCGAAGAGCGAGGTGATCACCGGCTGCATGGTGTTCCAGATGTCTTCCTGGGTGACGAAGCTCATCTCGAGGTCCAGCTGATAGAACTCGCCCGGCAGGCGGTCTGCCCGCGGGTCTTCATCGCGGAAGCACGGCGCGATCTGGAAATAGCGATCGAAGCCGGCGACCATCAGCAGCTGCTTGTACTGCTGCGGTGCCTGCGGCAGCGCGAAGAACTTGCCGGCATGGATGCGGCTCGGCACGAGGAAATCGCGCGCGCCCTCAGGTGAAGAGGCTGTCAGAATAGGGGTGGAGTACTCGGCAAAGCCGACATCGGTCATGCGGTTGCGGATCGAAGCGATGATCTTGCTGCGCTTGACCAAGTTGGAGTGCAGCGTCTCGCGCCGCAGGTCGAGGAAGCGATACCGCAAGCGGATATCCTCGGGATAGTCGGGCTCGCCGAACACCGGCAGCGGC
>JBEBHC010000011.1:0-39476 GCA_040081185.1 Devosia sp.
TGCCCCTCGGCAGAATCACTCTCCGAGAAGCTGACCGCCCGATAGGAATTCACCGATGCGTTTCCATGATTCATAGTGCACCAACTCCTCCATCCGCGTCACCACCAAGCAGAACAAGCAGGCGCTGGCGACTGTGGACTCCGAGGACGTAAGTGCCGCGATTAAGTACATTCTTCAGTGGAAGTCGTGCTAAGTTAACGCGAAGCAGGCAGAATGCGGAGGCGGTCCTGTGGACCGCCTCTTTTGTTTTCGGGGATTTGCGTAATGAAGAAACTGATTGCGGCGACCTTTGCGGCGGCGGCACTGACCATTCTGGGTGCCGGAAGCGCACTGGCCGCGGGTGATTGCGGCACCCCGTTGGTGAGCGACGACGAACTCAGCGCCAACTTCCCCTTCGGCTTCATCGTCAATGGTAACAGTTCGGACAATTGCGACGCGGTCGCCGACGACCTCGGCGGCAAGCAGGTTGCAATCCCAACCGGCACCTATGGCGTGTTCCGTGTGGACAGTCGCGTCTCCTCAGTGGGCCAGAACAGCGCGACTCGCCTCGACGTCAATTACGACGGCGATATCCGCAGCCACACGTTCCTGTCCGCGAACCCCTTCGATCCTGACGCGGATTTCAGCCCCGTGCTCGTCACCGATTATTTCGCGACCGGTGAAGTGTCCGGCGTGCCACTCGTCTTCGAGGCCAATTTCGCCCTCGACCAGACCGGGACAATAGATCCCGCGCTCGTAGGCACGCTCGAATCGATGGACATTTTCGCCGCCTGGACCACCCTCGGCTCGCAGCAGGACGCCCTCTCCGATGTCGGCCAGCAGCAGGCGGGTCTGATCACCCACCTCGACGCTACGATAAGCCTCCTCACCTCTGGCAATCTGTCGCTCGAGGGTGACAACGAACTGTCCGTCCTGGGCGCTGTCGGCTCCTCCACGCTCGGCGTCCATGCGCGATACAACCTGGCCGACGGCTTCAGCCTGCTCGGCGGCGCGTCGCTCGTCGATTTTGAGATGCCGGGGGCCAGCACCAGCGGCATGATCGGCGCCGGTGCCGTTCGCTACATACAGCCTGGCGGCGGCGACATGCGCTATTTCGGCGAAGCCGGTGTCAATGCCGGCGCGATGACCTTCAGCTTCACCCGTGAATACGACATCGGGCTGGGCTTCACGCACGAAGCCACCGGCAGCGGTACCGGAATGCTGCTCGGCGCCTATGGCCGCGGCGGCGTGATCTGGACGCCCGATGAAGCCAACGAGATTGTCTTCTCGACCACACTCAAGCAGACGCTGTTCAACATCGACAGCTACACGGAAGTGGATCCGAACGGCGACCCGAACTTCTTCGCCGCCGACCTGTCCGGCAATTCCGTCGCCTACACCACTCTCAAGGCCGGCGCCGACTGGACGACCGATCTCGCACCTGACGTCGATCTGACTTTGTCCGGCGCCCTCGGCGCCACCTTCGGCAACGGTGGCGTTTCGGCGGAGGTCTTCGGCCTGCCCGACGCCGTAACCGGTGAAGCCGGTTCGACGATCTTCGCTGAGTACGGCGCACGCCTCGGCTGGACGCCATCGCCACAGACCCGCCTCGACGGCTTCATCACCGGAACCACTGGCACCGGCATCGGCTCCCACGCACAGGTGGGACTGGCATATAATCTGACGTTCTAGAACCCGAGCGCCACGCGGATATCCGCAGCGCTCGTGCCGCTATCACGAGGGCTCTCCAGACTTGGGGAGCCTTTCGTTTTGCTGAGCTTGTGCTGATCCTCGTCACGGACAAGCGCGTGATGCGCATAGACCGGCGATGGCAGCCGCAGCAATCGTTGCAGCAGCACATGCAGATCGGTGGCAGCAAGCAGGTCGGCCCCGCGCGTCACGTGCGTAACGCCTTGCGCCGCGTCGTCCACGACGACGCTCAGGTGGTAGCTCGTCGGCGTGTCCTTCCGAACCAGCACGGCATCGCCCCAACGCAACGGATCGGCCGCTCGCACGGCGGCAACCGTTCCCAACTCGGTCCCATCGACCGGCAGCGCGCTTATCGTCGGCACGCCCGCTTGAAGCAGCGCTTCATCCATCTTGAGCCGCCACTGGACCGCCGCGCCTGCTGCCGGAGGATGGCGGCGACAATGCCCATCATAGAGCGGTGCTCCATCGGGGTCAGCCGCGATCGCGCGCGTCGCGACCTCGGTCCGGCTGCAAGAGCACGGATAGAGCAGGTCGCCCAGTTGCGCCGCAGCCGCGCGATAAGCCGTAAAACGTTCCGACTGCCGCATCACCGGCTCGGGCCACGTCAGTCCGAGCCACGTCAAATCCTCGCGAATGCCGGCGTCGAATTCGGGTTTACACCGGGCCCGGTCGATGTCCTCGATCCTGAGCAGCGCTACCCCGCCCAGCGTCTCGGCCGCGCGCCAGGTAAACAGCGCCGAGAACGCGTGGCCCAGATGCAGGCGGCCATTCGGGCTGGGCGCGAAACGCAGGATCGGTCTAGACATGCCCCGCTCTAACATGACCGCCAAATCCCTCCCAGACCGCCTCGACGCCCCCAAAACCCTCGAGCGGCATTTGCGCTCTCTCGTCCATCGTGACCCGCGCCTCCGTGCGGTGGCAAGGGCCGCCGGACCAGTCGCGATCCGCAAGACCGAAGCGGGTTTTGCGGGCCTTGCCCGCGTGATCTGCGGCCAGCAGCTTTCCACCCAGAGCGCCGCCGCCATCTGGAGCCGCTTCGCCTTGATCGAAGGTGCGCTGGACCCCCTCGCCTATCTCGGCCTCACCGAACAAGTTGTCCGCGCCTCCGGCTTCTCCCTCGGCAAGTTCCAGACCGTGCGAGTGATTGCCGAAGCCATTGCAGAGGGCCGGCTCGACCTCGCGGGGATCGCTACCCTGCCCTCCGCGGAAGCCGTATCCACACTGCGCACTCACAAGGGCATCGGCCCGTGGACAGCCGAGATTTACCTGATGTTCTGCGAAGGCCATCCGGACGTTTTTCCTGCGGGCGACCTTGCACTGCAAAAAGCCGTGGGTCATGGCTTGGGCATGGACGAAACCCCGAACGCCAAGGCTCTTGCCGCCCGCGCCGAAGCCTGGTCGCCGCACCGTCACGCCGCTGCACTGCTGTTCTGGCGCTACTACGCCATGGTGCTGCGCAAACAGAGCGGTGTGCCTGTATGACCGTGAAGCTCTCGGGCCCGATGCTACCGCCGAAATCGGCCGCGGCGCCCAGACAGTTGATGGTGCTGCTGCACGGTTACGGCGCCGATGGCGCGGACCTCATCAGCCTCGGCTACCAATGGGGCGAACTGTTCCCCGACATGCTCTTCGTCTCGCCCAATGCGCCGGCGCCCTGTGCCCGCTCGGCCTCCGGCTACGAATGGTTCCCCCTCTCGGAGGACCGGATCGCGGGCCGCATTGCCGGCGCTGAAGCCGCCCGGCCGGTGATCGTCAATTTTCTCATCGATCTGTGGGCCCAGACCGGCATCAAGGCGCAGGACACGGTGCTCTGCGGCTTCAGCCAGGGCGCCATGATGGCGCTGCATGTTGGCACCTCGCTCGACCAGGAACTGCTCGGCGTAGTGGCTTTCTCGGGCGCCTTCCCGCCACCGGCTGATTTCGGCTCCACCGCCCATGCCAAGCCAGCTATCGCCCTCATCCATGGTGATCTGGACCAGGTGGTGGAACCAGCCCTTAGCCGCTCGGCGGCAAGGGATCTGACTGCCGCCGGGTTCGACGTGTCGCTGCACATGTCCTCCGGCACCGGTCACGGCATTGCCCCCGACGGGCTGGAATTCGCGACGTCGTTCCTGCTGGCCCGGGCCTCCGCGAAGCACTGATTTTGCTGGCGTTTTGCGGCTTCACAGTCGTGTCGCATCGCACTAATATCCTGTTCGATATGAGTGCTCGCGATTCCGTTTGCGGGAGCCGTAGGTGACAGTTCATGTGTCACCCGACTCGTGTCCCGCTCTGGTGCTGAACGCCGACTTCCGTCCGCTCAGCTACTACCCGCTTTCGCTCTGGTGCTGGCAGGACGCCGTAAAGGCCGTCTTCCTCGATCGGGTGCAGATCGTTTCGAGCTACGACCGCATCATCAAGTCGCCCAGCTTCGAAATGTTCATCCCCAGCGTGGTGTCGCTGAAGGAATACGTGAAGCCGGCGCGCCACCCTGCTTTCACCCGCTTCAACGTCTTCCTGCGCGATCGCTTCCAGTGCCAGTATTGCGGCTCGCGCGACGACTTGACCTTCGACCACGTGATCCCGCGCTCCAAGGGCGGCCGCACCACCTGGGAGAATGTCGTGGCCGCATGCGCCCCGTGCAATCTCAAGAAGGCCAACCGCCTGCCCCGGGAAATCCGCATGTTCCCGGCGCAGACGCCGTTCCAGCCGACGGTCCACGACCTCCACAACAACGGTCGCGCCTTCCCACCCAACCACCTCCACCAGAGCTGGCTCGACTACCTGTACTGGGACATCGAGCTCGAGCCGTAGTGTCGGCGCAACGCGCTTGCAGGTTCGTGACGGGAGTACCTCGATAGATACCCTTAACGCCGTCGCGATTGCATGGACCGTCCTCGCCCTTGTGCTGGTCCCTTTCCAGTTCTTCGTGACCGCGCCCTATGGTCGCCACGCCCATTCGAAATGGGGACCGTCGATCCCCAACCAGCTCGGCTGGTGCCTCATGGAACTGGTGTCGCTGCTGGTGTTCGCCGGCCTCTTCCTGAGCGGACCGACCTCGAAGACCGCACCCATGTGGGTGTTCTTCGCCCTGTGGTCCGCCCACTACGTCAACCGCAGCCTCATCTTTCCGTGGCGCACGCACACGCGAGGCAAAGCGATGCCTGTAGCGATCGTCGCCAGCGCCGCGTCCTTCAACATCATCAATGCTGGCCTGAACGGCCTCTATCTCGGCTGGTCCGGCGCCACCTATCCACCTGAATGGCTCACCGATCCACGCTTTATCCTAGGCCTCATCATCTTCGGTGCCGGCACTGCCATCAACATCTGGGCGGACAACAGACTGATCGGCCTCCGTTCGGGCGGCACACAGGGTTACACCATCCCGCGCGGCGGCCTGTTCGAACGCGTGTCATGCCCCAACCACATGGGTGAAATCATCCAGTGGGCCGGCTTTGCCCTGATGTGCTGGAACCTGCAGGCGCTGAGCTTCGCCATCTGGACGGCTGCCAACCTTATTCCCCGCGCGGTGAGCCACCACAAATGGTATCGCCGGACCTTTCCGGATTACCCGCAACGCCGCAAAGCGGTCATTCCCTTCGTGCTATGATCCGGCACTGATTTGCGGGAACCCCACTGATGCTTGAACGAACGCTGCTCCGTCGACTGGCTCTCGCCGCCATGCTGTCACTTGTCGCGACGGCCGCCCAGGCCCAGGACTGGAGCTACGAGGGCGGCGACGTCCCGATCGCCTATATCGACAATGGCAACGCGCAGTTCCAGTTCGCTTGCCGCGGCGGCGACTTCACGGTCGGCTTCTGGGTCCGGGCCCCGCACGGCCAGGTCGCCAAGGCCGTCTCGATGAACCTCGCGATCACGCCGGACCCCAAAAGCAAGGGCGTCTCGGCAAACGCCGGCGCCAGTTTCGCGCAGGACATGCCGCTCATTCACAGCGACGGAACCTCGATGATCATTCGCGGTCCAGTGGCCAAGCAATGGGCGCGGATCGCCCAGAAGGCGCAGTCGACAATCCGCGTCGCTTACATCCGCAAACACGGCGACATCGAAGTCTTCGACGCCAACGATTTCGGCGCCGGCGGTTCATCGTCCGCAATAAAGAGCGTGCTTGATCGCTGCGGTTAGAAATCGACTACTGCCGCAGGATCTTCTCCATCGCCCTCCCCTTGGCGAGCTCGTCGACCAGTTTGTCGAGGTAGCGAATCTCGCGCATCGTCGGCTCCTTGATGTCCTGCACGCGCACGCCGCACACCACGCCGGTGATGAGTGAGCGCGCCGGGTTCATCTGGGGGGCTTGAGCGAAGAAATCCCGGAACGTGGTCTTGTTGCCGAGTTCCCTGTCGAGGCTTTTCTGGCTGTGACCAGTCAGCCAGCGGATGATCTCGTCGACCTCGGCCTTGCTCCGCCCCTTGCGTTCCGCCTTGGCGACATAGTGCGGATACACGCTGGCAACGCTCGTCCCGAAAATGCGGTGGTTGCTGTCCTCGTTCATAAGCGGCTCGTCAACTCAACAGAGTGCGATCATAGCGAGCCGGATTCCGCGAGGCCAGTCCGCGCACACTTGCATTCCTCTGTCCGGCAATGCTGAGTGGCGCGAGGGGGAAGCATGCCGGTCGGCGTCGTGGTCAATCCAGCTGCAGGCGGCGGACGGCTAAGCCGGGCCTGGCCCGAACTCGCGCGCATGCTGGAATCCCGGCTAGGCGAGTTGGACGTTCTGCTCACAAAGGCCCCGGGTGACGGCCGCGCCCTCGCCGCCCAGCACGTGCGCAACGGCCGTTCCCTGGTCATCGCCGCTGGTGGCGACGGCACGGCGAACGAAGTCGCAGACGGGATCTTGAGCGAAGGCGGCCAGCCGGCATTCGGTGTGATTTCAGTGGGTACCGGCCGCGACTTTGTCCGCACCATCGGTCATAGCGACCTCGCAGCCGCCGTGGAAGCCATCGGCCTCGGCAGAACCCGCAGGATCGACGCCGGGCGCGTCAGCTACACGACCGATGACGGCCGCACGGAACGCCGCCATTTCCTCAACGTCGCCAGCCTGGGTGTCTCCGGCCCGACCGTGCGTGCGGTGAACGCCCACAAGCACGGACGGCCCGTCAACGCCAAAGCGTCGTTCTATTTCCATACCGTCGCGGAGCTTTTGAAATATCGCAAGCAGCAGGTCCGCATTCGCTTCGACGATGGCGAACTCATCCATGTCGAGACAGCACTCGTGGCCATAGCCAATGGCCGCTACTTCGGCAGCGGCATGATGATCGCGCCTGATGCCGCTATCGATGACGGACAATTCGACGTGCTCGTCTATCGTGCCGAGGGCAAGCTGCGCATGATCCTCGACTTCAACCTGATCTATCGCGGCGCGCACGTCGCTCTCCCACGCGTCCGCATCAAGCGCTGCCGCTGGGTCGAAGTGGAGCCGGTGGGTGCGGGTGATGATGCGATCATCGAGATCGACGGAGAATCCCCCGGCCGCATCCCGGCGCGCTTCGAGATACTGCCCGGCGCGCTGACGCTGCGCGCCTAGGCTGCCTTGCGGCGCGCCTGGAAGATCATCGAAAGCCCGATCAGCACAACGATCGCTGCGGAAATCAGCGCGTTGTATCCGGCCAGCGAGATGCCGAGGAAGCGGAACTGCACCACGTCGCAGGGCACCACGCGTTCGAGATTGCCAGTCGACAGGTCGTTGAAATTGAGCTCACCGCCGGTGCCGGTGCATGCCGTCGGGCCCGGCCACCAGCCCCATTCGACGCCGGCATGGTAGCCGCCCATATACACCGACCAGATGAAGATTGCCCCGGCGATGGCCATGCCGAGATACCAGACCGCCAGCGGCAGCCGGTTCCACAGGATCAGTACCAGCGCCAGCACCGGCAGGCCCCAGTAATAGGCCATGCGCTGCTCGAGGCAGAGCTCGCAAGGCACCAGCCCGCCCCACAACTGGCTGGCCCACGCCCCGCCAATTGTCGCAAGTGCGAGCACGAAAGCTGCACCGGCGGCGAGCTTGTCGAGCGGCACGGAGCGAGGAGAAGTCATGGCGGTCGTGGTCATTGCGAGATCCATGCAGATTTGACGGCCGATAGAGGCTGAAGCTTGGCCGAAAGCAAGCCTGCTCGCGCCCCTGTGAGCTATGCAGCCGGCATGATCCCCAGCCGCTTCTGGATAGCGAGTGCGTTGACGGGTGCGTTTGGTTTGTCGGTCGACACGAAATAGGCGAACACGTCTCGCTTGGGCTGCGTGCCCTTCATCGGCGACACAAACTCGCCGGTGATCGCCTTGCCGTCGGCCAGTGCCTTGAGCTTGACGGCCCATTCATCGAGTTGCCTTGCATCGTAGTGGTCCCCACCGGGCGGCCCCTGCAGGCGGCAATAGGTGAAATCGGCGGTCTGGTCCGCATACGGCCAATCGGCAGTATCGGCCACCACCAGCGCCACATTGTGCGCCTTCAGCAAATCGATGAAGGCCGGCTCGGCGAAGGTCTTCGAACGCACCTCGATCGCCTGCCGGATGTTGGATGGCAATTGCTTGAGAAAGGTTTCGACGCGCTCCGCGTCGAACTTGAAATTGCCCGGCAACTGCCAGCACACCGCTCCGAGCCGGCTGCCCAGCGACTCGATCGAGCGGAAGAACAGCTCGAGCGGCTGTTCGACATCCTTGAGCCGCTTGATGTGGGTCACCACCTGATGGCCTTTCACCGTGAAGGTGAAGCTCTCCGGCGTCTGCCCGGCCCAGTTCTCGAAACTCGCCGGCTTCTGGTTCTGATAAAAGGTCGAGTTGATCTCGATCGCAGTAACGGCACGGCTGGCCCAGCTGAGCTCGTCCTTCTGCTTGAGCCCTTCGGGATAGAACTTTCCCTTGCGCCAGTCCGGAAACACCCATCCGGCCATGCCGGTGCGAATTGTGCCTGCCATCATCATCCCCTTGCCCGCAGTTTGGCGGGGATCGGCGCTCCGGGCAAGCAGCGCCTAGCGGAACAACTCCGGCTGCCGCGTGCCGAAAAAGTAGTCCGCAGCCGAAGCCGTCACCGAGTTTCGCCTCGAATCCGTGCATCGCAGGGCAAAGCCCGCGCTTTCCAGAACAGTCGCCAGGCGGGCTTTGGCATCACCCGGCGGATGCACCTCGAGTACGATCGTCGTGACCCTGCTCAACCAGGGCGCATCCGAAAACAAAGGATACTCTGCTCCCTCGATATCCACTTTCAGCAGGTCGATGTGCGTAGCGCCGATGGCGCTCATCAGTCCGAGGACGCTGATCTCCGAATCGCAGTCTTTGCTCGATGCATACTTGCGGAAGGTCGTCGCCTGCGCGGCCGATATGCCGTTCGCATCGAGCAGCAGGCGAGTGGCCTCATCGTATTGGGCCAGCGGCTCGACACCGGCATAGCGCTTCGCTTCAAGCGCCTTGAAGGCAATCGGCGCGAAGAACGAACGGTTTGCACCGAGATCCACCACCGTCTCAGCCTTGAAGTCCCGGAACGGCCAGAGATAGCAGTCATTGGCGTACATCTCGCGCACGCCCGTAAAAGTCGGACTGTCATTGAAGCGCGCCAAGGCCGCGTCGATCGGCCGGACCGGGATGTGTATGGTTGCACCACGGTAGCGATAGTGCACTTCTCCACCCATCTTGAGATCGGCCGCGCGGAGCGTTCGATCTTTCAGGATCGCGGGCAGACTCGTCAGCGCAGCGCCGAGGTAGCGGCCTGCTGACGACCCGTCGAGCCCCGCCAACAGGCGCGGAACTTCGGTCGCGAAATCGACTATGGCGGCGAACACGACTGATCCGGGCTTTCCGGATCAGGATACCAGCGCGGCGCTGGGAGACAACGCCGTTCTACCGAACGGGTAAACTGGTAAATCAGCTCCAGTCGAGCGGGTTGGCACCCTGCATCGAGATGACACGCAGGCCGGACTGGCTGAGCGGCCGGATGGCGCTGGTGTTGTTGTCGAGCACCAGTGTGCCTTTGGATGTCTTGACCAGGAGCACCGCGTGGTCGAGCCCCGACCGCGTCTTGACGTAAGCAAGACGCAACGAACTCGCCGGCAACCCGGCATTGATCAGCGCCCGGCGCTTGGCCAGTGCATAGTCCTCACAGTCGCCCACACTCGTCGTGCTCGCCGACCACACGTCAGCCCCGGCCCGGTCATGCTGCGGCTTGATTGACTTGTTGACCTTGGAATTGACGCGCTTCAATGTCGCCAGGATATCCTCGCTGGCGGAAACCTTAGATGCGCCGCCGCTTTTGCACTGCTCAGGATGCTTGAGGCACAGCAGCTGATAGCCGAGAGGCGCATTGCTGGTTGCAGCGACAGACGGCGCAACGGACACCGCGCAAGCAAGCAGCGCAAGCGAAGCAGCGATCAAGACACGGATAGCCATCGGTTCCCCCTGGTGAGCTATTGGGGGGACAATGACGGGCACTTGTTTCAAATGCCGCGGACTATTGCCTGCAATTTTATCGATCTAGCGGCGAGCTAGACCCCGACCTTTTCGGCGCCTGGAACCAGCAATTCGTCAACCATCGCGGCGAGGCCGCCGAAATGGTCGAGGTCTGCGGGCACCTCGGCATAGCCCTCGGTCCAGGCGTTGATCCGGTCTACCTCCCTTGCAATCCCGAGCATGTCCTCACCGCCCGCTATCGCGTCCAGCCAGCGCGTCTGCAGGCCGTCGAGCAGCACGGCCGCATCGCGCGCATAATCGTCGGCCGGTTTGTCCGCCGGCCAGTTCGCCCCGCCATAGGCGACCAGGTAGCGCAATGAGACGATGTAGTAGCTGCCCTCTGCGGTCAGGTCGCGGTCAAGCGCCGCCTTTTCCTCGGTGCTCTCGCCCTCCTCCAGCCGCGCTAGATCGGCCCGGAGCAGCGACGAAATATCCTCTAGCTCTACGACATTGAAGGCGGCGCGCAGCGCGTAGAGGATACCATATCGGGTCAGCTCCGTGCGGATTGCCTCTGCATCTCCTTGCTCCACCGCGGGCGGCGGAGTGCCGAGATCGGCCGCGAGGATCGGCGCGGGGCTACTCGCCATAGCTGCAAATAGCAGGACACTCACGGCCAGGCGAACACGCATCACACAACACTCACGCTCGATGCCCTGACCTAGCATGGGGGCGGCGTCGGTGGCGATCCTGGTTAAGGCAAGGTTAGCGCGCAAAAATGAAAGAGGCTCCGGAGGGACCGGAGCCTCACCCAAACCTCGCCGTTGCTTACGCGCCCGCGCGAGCAGAGGTCGGGAATCGTCAAACTTGAACAACGGGCTTATGACCCGACGGCGCTGAATACCGGCTGAATGCCGTCTTCAGGCGTCGTCGCCGCCGCCATGCTCGCGCACCGGATGGGCGGCTTCGACATTCGCGTCGAGATCAGGTGCCGCAACACCCCCAGTAGAGGGCGACGTCGCCCCTGCGCGCGCACCATGCGGACGGCCAAAATCGGCGGCCGCCGTTTCCTGACCGGCAGTGATGATCGAGCGGCGGATGGCACGCGTGCGGGTGAATAGCGCCTCTAGCCCCGGCCCGTCGCTCACCCGCACCATGCGCTGCAGGCTCGAGAGGTCCTCGAGAAACCGGCCGAGCATTTCCAGCACTGCCTCGCGATTGGTGAGAAAAACATCACGCCACATCACTGGATCGGATGCAGCAATACGCGTGAAATCGCGAAAACCGGAGGCCGAGAACTTGATGACCTCGGACTGCGTTGCCGTCTCGAGATCGGCCACTGTGCCCACGATATTGTAAGCGACCAGATGCGGTACGTGGCTGGTGATGGCCAGCACCATGTCGTGGTGCTTGGCATCCATCAACTCGACATTGGAGCCGAGAGCCAGCCAGAAATCTGTCAGCTTCTTGACCGCCGCCGCATCGGTATCCGGAGCCGGCGTCAGCACGCACCAACGGTTCTGGAACAAGTCGGGAAAGCCCGATGCCGGGCCCGAATGCTCGGTGCCCGCCAGCGGATGGCCTGGAATGAAATGCACGCCCTTGGGCAGATAGGGCCGCACCGCATCGATGACGTGCTGCTTCACCGAGCCTACATCGGACAGGATCGCCCCGGGCTTCAGCGCGGGACCGATCGCTCTCATCACATCGGCATAGGCGCCGATTGGCATGCAGAGAATGACCAGGTCCGCATCGCGCACCGCATCCGCAGCGGCAAGGCTGTAGCTGTCTCCGAGCCCTAGATTGCGCGCCTCCTCCAGCGTCGCCGCCTTGCGCGTTGAGATCGCGATATGCCCTGCAAGTCCCTTGAGCCGGGCGGCCCGCGCAATCGAGGACCCGATGAGCCCAATACCGATCAGCGCCAGTTTCTGAAACATCACTCTATCGCCCCCCTCGCTCCGAACTGCTTGAGCACATCGACCACGGCGCGCATCGGCGCCTCCTGCCCGATCGATATGCGGATGCCGTTCGGGATGTGGTAGGAATGCATCTCACGAACCAGCAACCCCTTGTCGCGCAGCGCCGCAAATGCCGCCGCTGCCATCTCGGCATTCTCGAACAGCGCCAGCACGAAATTGCCTTGGCTCGGCGGCACGTTGATCGCGTTTGACCGGAGCGACTGCGTCAAGAACTGCCGCCAGCGAGCATTGTGCTCACGCAACTTCGCGGTGAATTCGGTGTCGCGCGCCGCAGCAGCCGCCGCCGCCTGCCCGGACAGCGAGACGTTGAACGGACCGCGCAGGCGATGCACTGCATCCACTACATGCGGCGGTCCATACATCCAGCCGACCCGCTCACCGGCAATACCCATCTTCGAAAACGTGCGCACCATCACCACGTTCTCGAATGCATCCACCAGGTCGATACCGACGCTGTAGTCGTCGGCCGTCACGTATTCGGCGTAGGCACCATCGAGCACCAGCAGGATGTCCTTGCGAAGCCCCGCATGGAGCCGGCGGACTTCGTCAGCCGGCAGGTACGTCCCGGTGGGATTGTTGGGATTGGCGAGGAACATTACCTTCGTGCGCGGCGTCACAGCGCGCAGCAGCGCATCGACATCGGCGCAATAGTCCGTCTCGGGCGCCACGATCACGTCGGCCGAAGCCCCGCGCGTGATGATCGGATAGACCGAAAAGCCATACTGGCTCATCACGGCCGCGTCGCCCTCTCCAAGATATATCTGAGCCAGGAGGTGCAACAGGTCGTCCGAGCCGAAGCCGCAGACGATCCGCTTCGGATCGAGGTCGTGCACTTCGCCCAGCGCCTCGCGCAGCAGCCGCGACGACCCCTCGGGATAAAGGTGAATCTTGTCGGCCATGGCCCGATAGGCCTCGATGGCCTTGGGGCTGGTCCCGAGCGGGCTCTCGTTCGCGGACAGCTTCACCAGCGTGATGCCCCGCGGCACATCGGACCGGCCGGGCACATAGGACGCAATGCCGCCGATTCCGGGCTGCGGAACGGGACGGTCGGGCGTGTCGGTGTCGTCGGGCGGTTCGGTCTTGTCGGTCATGGCGGCGCGCTCAAAATCGCGCGGACCATAGTGAAACGAGCCCCCGAACGCAAAGGGAAGCGCGGACCGCGCTGCCGCGTGTCAGCGCTGCTTCGGCAACTCTTCCATCGCGGTCTGGGCCGCCATGGATGGCACCCGCACCAGCCGCTCCAACCGCCTGCGCCTCGGCACTGCCGGAAACAGCTCCTTCTTCGCCGACACCACGATAACCCCCGCAAAGGCCGGACCGAACAGTCGCAGCGCCCGCTCGAAGAAACGAGCCGCCTTCAATACGAACCGGTTGTTGGAGGGCGGTAGGTAAAGCGCCTCCCGCCAGGCCACCGGCACAAAGCTATGGGCGCGCAGCAGCCGGTCGAGCTGCGACCGGCTGAACGGGTTGCCGTCGCCGAACGGCGTATTGTCGGTCGCCGCCCAAATCCCCCGTCGCCGCGGCACCACCACGATCAGCCGGGCATTCGGCGCCGCTATGCGCCACAACTCGCGCATCAACTCTTCCGCGTCGGTGATGTGCTCGAAAGCGTGCACAGCGACAATCACGTCCACTGCGCTGTCGGTCAGCGGCATTTCGAGCGGATCGCACAGCACCGTGTGCGACGGGCCCTCGCGCGGCCAGGCCGAGGCGCCCTGCCGCGCCGGCATGAACGCCAGCACGCGTTCGGCCTTGCCCAGCGCAAACCGCAGATAGGGCGAGGCAAACCCGAGGCCCAGCACGCGCTGGTTTTCGATGTTTCCGGCAAAGCCGGTCACCGCACCGCGCACCAGCGCCCGGGCGATATTTCCCAGCGGCGAGCGGTAAAAATCGATCAGCCGGCGAACGTCGGGAGTCATGGCGCAAGCCTCCGGCCCGCGCTAAACTTGCGCAGCGTCCTCCCCGGAAAACGACAATTGACCGCGATCATCGACACCTTCCTGTGCCGTACCGACAACTATGGCTATCTTGTCCATGATGTCGAAAGCCGCAAGACCGCTGCTGTCGATGCGCCCGACGCAAAGGCCATCCGGACCGCCCTCGACAAGCGCGGGTGGATCCTTACCGACGTCATTGTGACCCATCACCACCGCGATCACGTCGAAGGTCTGCCGCAGCTCAAGGCGGACTACGACGTCACCGTTACCGGTCCCCGCGCCGAGGTCGAAAAAATCCTCGGGCTCGATGTCGTCGTCCAGGGCGGCGACCTCGTCGCGCTGGGCGCCACCATCTTCCAGGTCATCGAAACGCCCGGTCACACCCTCGGCCACGTCTCCTACTACGACAATATCGGCCGTCATGTCTTCGTCGGCGATGCCCTCTTTTCGATGGGCTGCGGCCGCATGATGGAAGGCAAGCCGGCGCCGATGTGGGAAGGGCTTAAGGCACTCCGCGCTCTGCCCGACGAAACGCTGATGTATTGCGGGCACGAATACACCGAGGCCAATGCCCGCTTCGCCCTCAGCGTCGACCCGCACAACGCCGCGCTCAACCTGCGCTACACGGGGGTTCTCCGCCTGCTCAAGGAAGGTCATGCCACCATCCCGGTTTCCATGGGCATGGAAAAGCGCACCAACCCGTTCCTTCGGGCCGACTCGCGCGCCATGTCCGCGGCCATGGGACTTGAACCGGATATGGACCCCAGCGTTGTTTTCGCCGCTCTGCGCAGCGCCAAGGACAATTTTACCTGACCGACCAGGCCGAAACCAAACCCAGCGCCAAGCTCACCTTCAAACCGGTGACCAAGGCACGCTGGAGGGATTTCGACGCGCTGTTCTCGGCGCCCGGCGGTCCCTCCTATTGCTGGTGCATGGCCTGGCGCGCACAGGGCGAAGAGAAAAAGGCTCCCGGCCCCAAACGCAAGCCGATGATGCTTGCGCGGGTCAACAAGGGCATCCCGGTCGGTCTGGTTGGCTATCTCGATGGCGAACCAGCCGCCTGGGTCTCCATCGCCCCGCGCGACAGCTATCGCGGTGACCTGGGTGGGCCCGCGGCCGAGGCCGGAGAGAATATCTGGTCGCTCGCGTGCATGTACGTCCCCCGCAGACGCCGGGGTAGCGGTTTCGGTGCCCAGTTGATCGGAGGCGCTATCGCCTATGCCAAAAAACGCGGCGCCACGGTGCTGGAGGCCTACCCGGTCGATCCGGATTCGCCCAGCTATCGCTTCATGGGCTTTGTGCCAGCCTACGAGCGGCTGGGCTTCAAGACCGTCGGCCAGGCCGGCTCGCGCCGCCACGTCATGCGGCTCGCGCTCTAGCCCGATTTCCGCCCCGTTAACCTTTCATTAAGAAGTCGCTCCCTGCGGCGGCGAAACTTTGCGAACCTTGGGGCGCTTCCCGGCGTTGGTCTCTCCGGGAGTGGAAGAAAGCGCGATGCCCAAGGTCGAAATCGTCCACGACGGACTGCCGATGGCGCTCAATGCCGGGGCGCGCGCACGTCTGGCCGAGCGCATCGCACCGCAGGCCTTCTTTCTCAGCCAGCTGATCGCCGAGCGCAATCACATGCCCATCCAGCGCGCCCGCCGCCAGGCGACCGTACTGGTCGCACTCGAGACCTACGATGCAGGCGTCAAGGCAGCGGTCCGCCGCGTGCCACCGGGCTACCGCACGACGATCGATGCTTGAGCCGACAGGGCGGCCTCGGCCGCCCCGTAATAACCAGTAGCCGTCAGCCGCCCATCGTCACGTCGCGTCCGGCGCCCGTGATCGAGATCGTAAAGCCTGCCACCACATCGACGATGGCCATCACCATCAGCAGGAAGAACACCGAGCTTGCCGCCGCGCCTGTGAGCAGGAACTCGATCAGGAACACCACGAACAACGCCGTCGAGAGCATGTGCTCGATCACCGACGTGCGCCCGGTATTTGTGGATTTGAGCACCTCGAAGAACAGGCAGACGAGCCCGACCACCAGCAGCAGGTCGCCTGAGGTCAGCGCCCAGCGCTGGCCGGAAACCATCGGGATCGAGAATATCTGACTGCTCCAGCCGGCCGGATTGCCGCCATAGGCGGTGAACGCGACGACGTTGTAGATCAGGAACGGAATGATCAGCAGCGGCGGAATAAATGCGCCGCCGCGGCGCATACGGGTCCCCTCGGGCGGAATGAACACTGTCTCGGTCATCGGGGTCTCCCGGTTTCAATGAACCGGGACAATGGCAAAGCGCGCGACGCTCCGCCAGTCCCCCGCCGGCTAGACCTTGAGGTTGCCCACCATGGCTTCCGGCTTCACCTCGGCATCGAACTCAGCTCCGGTAAGGAGCCCGAGCGCAATCGCCTCCTCGCGCAAGGTCGTGCCGTTCTTGTGCGCCGTCTTGGCGATCTTGGCGGCGTTGTCGTAGCCGATCTTGCGGTTGAGTGCCGTGACCAGCATCAGCGATTGATCGACCAGCTGCTTGATCCGCGCCTTGTTGGGTTCGATACCGATAGCGCAATGCTCGTTGAAGCTGTGCGCCGCGTCGGCCAGGAGCCGCACCGACTGCAGGAAGTTGTAGGCGATCACCGGCTTGAACACGTTGAGCTCGAAATTGCCCTGGCTCGCGGCGATGCCAATCGCCGCATCGTTGCCCATCACCTGCACCGCCACCATGGTCATCGCTTCCGACTGCGTCGGATTGACCTTGCCCGGCATGATCGAAGACCCCGGCTCATTCTCCGGAATGGTGATCTCGCCCAGTCCCGAACGCGGCCCCGATGCCAGCCAGCGCACATCGTTGGCAAGCTTCATGAAAGCCACCGCGAGTTGCTTGAGCGCGCCCGACGAAGAGACGAACGCATCGTGCCCGGCCATGACCGCGTATTTATTCGGCGCCGTGACGAAAGGCTGCTTGGTGAGCTTGGCGATCTCCGCCGCCACCGCTTCTGCATACAGCGGATGTGCGTTGAGCCCGGTCCCAACCGCCGTGCCGCCGAGCGCCAACTCATAGAGCTGCGCCCGCGTCGCCTTGATTGCCTTGACCGCGAGCTCGATCTGCGCCGCCCAGCCGGAGATTTCCTGCCCCAGCGTCAGCGGCGTCGCATCCATCAGGTGCGTTCGCCCGATCTTGACGATCTTCATGAACGCCTTGGATTTCTTGGCGAGCGTCGCCCGAAGCTCCTCGACACGCGGGAACAGATACTCTTCGAGCGCAAGAATCGCCGCGATATGCATGGCCGTCGGAAACGTGTCGTTGCTCGACTGGCTCATGTTGACATGATCGTTCGGGTGGATCGGCGTTTTAGAGCCCATCTCGCCACCGGCCATCTCGATGGCGCGGTTCGAGATGACCTCGTTCACGTTCATGTTGGACTGCGTACCCGATCCGGTCTGCCACACCACCAGCGGGAAATGACCGGCGAGCTTGCCCTCGATCACCTCGTCCGCGGCAGCGACGATCAGGTCCCGCTTGGCCTTGTCGAGCAGCTTGAGCTTGTAGTTGGTGATCGCCGCAGCCTTCTTGAGGATACCGAAGGCGCGGATAATCTCGACCGGCATCGTCTGCCCGCCGATGTCGAAATGCATCAGCGAACGCGCTGTCTGCGCGCCGTAGTACTTATCGCCGGGGACCGCGATGGCACCCATCGAGTCGGTTTCCATGCGCGTCTTCGCCATCGTCTTCCCCGCAAATGCAAAACGGCCAGCCCTTTTGGGGCTGGCCGATAAAACTTTCAAGTCAGCCGAAAGGCGGCTTACTTCTTCGGTGTGATCACCTGGCGACCGCGATACATGCCGGTCTTGAGATCAACGTGATGCGGACGGCGCAGCTCGCCCGAATCCTTGTCCTCGACATAGGCGGGGGCAGTCAGTGCATCGGCGGAGCGGCGGAAACCGCGCTTCATCGGCGACGTCTTGCGTTTCGGAACTGCCATTTCGGTCCTCGTATCAATAGCGTTTTGCCGAAGGCTTTCGGCGTCAACAGACAGGGTCTGCCGGGATTTCGGGGGTCTATAGAGCAGAAATCCCCACTTGGCTAGGGGGTCGCGCCCGCCCGGGGAAATGCTAGGAAGGCGGCGATGTCAACCCTATCCGTCCATCTGCAGGCCAATGCCGCCGAAATCGAGACGGCGCTAGCCACCCTGCTGTCGCCCACGGCGCTCACCGGCCCCGCCGAGCCTCCGGCGCGTCTGGTCGAGGCGATGCGCCACGGCACCCTCAATGGCGGCAAGCGGCTTCGCCCTTTCCTCCTCCGTCAGACGGCCCTGATGCTCGGCGCCGCGCCCGAGCTCACCCTCGCCCCGGCGGTGGCGGTGGAATTGATCCATTGCTACTCGCTGATCCACGACGACCTGCCGGCCATGGACGATGACGACCTGCGTCGCGGGCGTCCCACGGTCCACAAGGCCTACGACGAAGCGACCGCCATCCTCGCGGGCGACGCCCTCCTCACGCTCGCCTTCGCCCACCTCGCCGAGCACGGCCACCCGGACGCTGCAATCCGCGTCCGCCTCGTCACCGAACTCGCCACCGCCTCCGGCATCGGTGGCATGGTTGGCGGCCAGGCCCGCGACATCGAAGGCGAGACCACAGCACTCGACGCGACCGGCATCGCTCGCATGCAGGCGATGAAGACCGGCGCGCTGATCCGCGCTGCCGTCCGGATGGGCGCCATTCTCGCCAAGGCCGACAACGATACGCTCGGCCACCTCACGGCCTACGCCGAAACCGCCGGCCGCGCCTTCCAGCTCGCCGACGACCTGCTCGATGCCACGGCCTCAGGCGAGACGATGGGCAAGGCCACCGGCAAGGACGCCGGCAAGGGCAAGCAAACGCTCGTCGCCCGCCTCGGCCCCGATGCCGCCCGGCGTCACCTCGGGGATATCGTCCGCGACGCCATAACGGCACTCACGCCCTTCGGACCCGAAGCCGCGACCCTGCGTGAGACAGCCCGCTTCTTCGCCACCAGAGAGAATTGAATTGAGCCTCGAAACCGTCCAGGCGGACCTCGCCGCGCGTGCCCCGGATTTGCACGTCATCGTCACCGAGAACTCCACCGCCACCGTCGATCTCGCCGCCGCCGTGCACGGCGTGCAGCCCGGCCAGATCGCCAAGACGCTGGCCATCCGCGTCGACGACCGCGAATTCCTGCTGGTGACCCGTGGCGATGCCCGTCTCTCCAATCAGAAGGCGAAAGCCGCCTTCGGCGGACGCCCGCGCATGCTTGGACCCGACGATGTCCTCCGCCTGACGAGCCACGCCGTCGGCGGCGTTTGTCCGTTCGGCTTGCCTGCTCCGCTGACCATCTATTGCGACGTGTCGCTCAAGATTTACGACGAGGTCATCCCCGCCGGCGGCTCGACCCATGCAAGCGTCAGGCTGCCTGTGGATCGGCTTGTCGAACTATGCGGGAACAAATGGGCCGACGCCTGCGACGTGCCGGGAGCGGCCGGCTAGCTACTCGGCCGCACTCTTCTGCCCGCCGCCGAACCGCTGCTCGATATAGTCGGCAACCATCACCTTGAACTGCTCGGCCACATCGGCGCCGCGCAGCGTTGCGACCTTC
The DNA here is from genome assembly GCA_040081185.1 of Devosia sp. Taxonomy (GTDB): domain Bacteria; phylum Pseudomonadota; class Alphaproteobacteria; order Rhizobiales; family Devosiaceae; genus Devosia_A. The sequence goes on from JBEBHC010000011.1 coordinate 19,573, forward strand.
TTGCCTTCGATAAACACGGGGGCAGCCGGTGTTTCCCCCGTGCCCGGCAGCGAGATGCCGATATCGGCGTGCTTGCTCTCACCGGGTCCGTTGACGATGCAGCCCATCACCGCCACTGAAAGCTGCTCGACACCGGGATAGCGCTCTTTCCAATCGGGCATCGAGTTGGTGAGGTTGTCCTGGATTTCCTTGGCCAGCACCTGGAACGTCTCGCTGGTGGTGCGTCCGCAACCGGGGCATGCCGCGACGATCGGGATGAACTGGCGGAAACCCATGGTCTGCAGCAATTCCTGCGCGACGCGGACTTCCTGCGTGCGGTCGCCGCCCGGCTCGGGCGTCAGTGAGATGCGGATCGTATCGCCAATGCCCTGCTGCAAAAGGATGCCCATCGCGGCCGAAGAGGCCACGATACCTTTCGAGCCCATGCCTGCCTCGGTGAGCCCGAGATGCAGCGCATAGTCGCATCGCGCGCTCAGCTCCTGATACACTGAAATGAGGTTCTGGACGTCGCTGACCTTGGTGGACAGAATAATGCGATCGCGTCCGAGCCCGATCTCTTCGGCACGCTGCGCCGACAGCAGAGCCGACTGGATGATCGCTTCGCGCTGCACCGCTGCCGCCGAAACCGGCGCTTCGGCGACTGCGTTCTCGTCCATCAGCCTGGTGAGCAATTCCTCATCGAGCGAACCCCAGTTAACCCCGATGCGCACCGGCTTGCCGTAGCGCAAGGCGAGCTCGATCAGCGTCGAGAACTGCAGGTCTCGCTTGGCCCGGAAGCCGACATTGCCCGGATTGATCCGGTATTTGTCGAGCGCCTCTGCGCAGGCAGGATGATCGGTCAGCAGCTTGTGGCCGATATAATGGAAATCGCCAATCAGCGGCACGTTAATGCCGCGCGCGCGCAGCCGGTCACGGATATGCGGCACCGCCGCGGCGCTCTCGTCGCGGTCCACTGTGATGCGGACCAGTTCCGAGCCGGCGCGCCACAACTGGCCCACCTGCTTTACCGTCGCCTCGATATCGGCGGTGTCGGTGTTGGTCATCGACTGCACGACGACCGGCGCCCCGCCACCGACGACAACGCCGCCGACATCGACACCGACTGTATGCTTGCGCGGAGAAATGCTCATCAAGTTCGTCAAATAGGCCCTTGCGCGGAAGGGCGCAACGGCGAGAATCTGCACAAAATCGGAGATGGTTCGATGACGTTTCAGGCCTATCTCGACAACATCGAGAAGCAGACGGGGGTGAGCCCCGAGGAGATGGTCAAAAAGGCCGTCAAACAGGGCCTGACCAAACCCGGCGCCAAATCGCGACCCGCCATAGACTGGCTGATGTCTGAATACGGCCTCTCGAACGCCTACGCCATGGCCGTGATCCGGCTGCTGCGGGACAAGAAGCTGCTCGACTGACGCGCGGTCTTGAACCAGGGGCATCCGCTCCCCATTTCACAAAGCGTACGCGCGAGGAGGTATGCGATGGGCCGTTTGTTGCAATTCCGCACGGAGCTGATGCTTCTGTGGCGCGCCTTCATGGCGCCCGAAACGCCGCTGCACCTCAAGGCGCTGATGCTTCTTGTGCCGCTTTACCTGGTCAGCCCCATCGACTTCATCCCGGACGTGGTTCCTGTGCTTGGCTGGCTCGACGATGTTGTCGTCATCCCGCTCCTGGTCAGCTGGATCGTCGGCTTGCTGCCCCGCAAGGTGGAAGCTCGCGCCACCCGTCCACGCAGCGACGGAAAAGGCGGCCCGGTGATCGACGCCGACTACCGCCGGCTCTGATCGACCACTGCCAGTTTCTGCCAGCACCGGCAGCTAGGCTTTCTCCATCGGAGGGAGTCACGCCATGCAAAAACACTGGATAGCTGTGGCATCTGCCGATCACGCCCGGCGCGGCAAAGCCGGTTTCATGCAAGTCAACCACGGCAAGGAGGCGCCGCTACGGCGCATCAGGCCGGGTGACGGGGTGGCCTACTACTCGCCAACGGTCTCTTTCGGCGGCAAGGACAAGCTCCAGGCTTTCACTCTCATCGGTCGGGTCAAACCCGGCGACATCTATCAGGGCGAAATGGGTGATTGGGTTGCACATCGGCGCGACGTCGAATGGGCGGACGCGGCGGACGCCCCGATCGCCCCACTAATCGACAAGCTGGACTTCGCCGCGGGCCGAAAAAACTGGGGCTACCAGCTCCGCTTCGGTCTTTTCGAAATCAGCGCGCACGATTTCGCGCTGATCGCCGACGCGATGGGCGCTACTCGAATCTGACCAGCAGATCCTTGGCGTCGATCTGGTCGCCGCGCTGCACCGTAACTTCAGCAACCACCCCGTCGGCTTCCGCATGGATGGCGGTTTCCATCTTCATCGCCTCGATCGACAGCAGCACGTCGCCCGCGCTGACTTTGTCGCCGACCTTGACCTGCAGTCCGGAAATCACTCCCGGCATCGGTGCGCCGATCTGCTTGGCGTCGCCTAGTGCCGCCTTGGCGCGCACCTGCACGTCGCCGACTTTCAGCCGGTCGGGCACCGTAATGGTCCGTGGCTGGCCATTGAGATCGAAGAAGACGCGCACCTGGCCCTTCTCGTTGGTCTCAGCGCGGCCGAGATAGTTGATCACCATCGTCTTGCCGCGCTCGATCTCGACGAAGATCTCCTCACCCTGATCGAGACCATAGAAATAAACCGGCGTCGGCAGCACGGCTGTCGGGCCGTACTTGTCCTGCGTCTTCATGTAGTCCGAGAACACCTTGGGATACATCAGGTGCGAGGCGAGGCGCAGATCGTCGATCGCCTCACCCGTCTCTTTCTCGACTTTGCCGCGCTCGGCCTCGATATCCACATCCTTGAGATAAGAGCCCGGCCGCTCGGTGAGGGGCGTCTTGCCCTTCAGCACCTTCTTCTGCAGAGCCTTGGGGAAGCCGCCCGGCGGCTGCCCAAGATCGCCCATGAAGAAGCCGACAACGGAATCCGGGAACGACACATCCTTTGACGGATCCTCGACATCGGCGCGCGTCAGGCCCGACGAAACCATCGCCAGCGCCATGTCGCCCACCACTTTGGACGACGGCGTCACCTTCACGATGTCGCCGAACATCTGGTTCACATCGGCATAGGTGCGCGCCACCTCATGCCAGCGGCTCTCGAGCCCCAGCGAACGCGCCTGCTCCTTGAGATTGGTGAACTGCCCACCCGGCATCTCGTGCAGATAGACCTCGGACGCACCGCCCTTGAGATCGCTTTCGAACGCCCGATACTGCGTCCGCACCGCCTCCCAGTAGAACGAGATCTCGCGGATGACCTTCGCGTCAAAGCCCGGGTCGCGGTCCGTGTCGCGCAGCGCCGCCGCAAGCGAACCGAAGGTCGGCTGACTGGTGGTGCCGGAAAATGCATCCATCGCCGCATCGACAGCGTCGACTCCCGCTGCCACCGCCGCCATGATCGTCGCCGCAGAGGCGCCTGACGTGTCGTGCGTATGGAGGTGGATGGGCAACCCCACTTCCTGCTTCAGCGTCGCAATCAGCTTGCTGGCCGCGGCCGGCCGCAGCAGGCCCGCCATGTCCTTCAGACCCAGCACATGCGCGCCGGCCGCTTCGAGCTCCTTCGCGAGCCCGACATAATACTTGAGATCGTACTTCGCCCGGTTCGGGTCGAGCACGTCGCCAGTATAGCAGATGGCGCCTTCGGCAACTTTGTCGGCCTCGGCCACCGCGTCGATCGAGACTCGCATGTTCTCGACCCAGTTGAGGCAGTCGAAAATGCGGAACACATCGACGCCGCCCTTGGCCGCCTGGCGCACGAAGAACTTCACGGCATTGTCCGGATAGTTCGTGTAGCCCACGCCATTCGAGCCGCGCAGCAGCATTTGCGTCAGGATATTGGGCGCGCCCTCACGCACGGCCGCGAGGCGCTCCCACGGATCCTCGTTGAGGAACCGCATTGCCACGTCGAATGTGGCTCCACCCCAGCACTCCAGAGAGAACAGGTTCGGCAGTCCACGCGAATACGCCTCGGCAATACGCGTGATGTCGTAGCTGCGCATCCGCGTCGCAAGCAGGCTCTGGTGCGCATCGCGCATCGTCGTGTCGGTGAACAGCACGCCCTTCCGCGCCTTCATCCAGCTGGCGAGACCCTTCGGCCCCTGCCGCTCCAGCACTTGCCGCGAACCCTCGACAATCATCAATGGCTCGTAGAGCGGCACCATCGGTTCGATGGCATCTGCAGGCGGCCGCGGCCGGTCCCGCACTTCCGGATGGCCGTTGATTGTCACGTCCGCGATGTACGTCAGCAGCTTCGTCGCCCGGTCCTTGCGGCGGGTGATATCGAACAGCGCCGGCGTGGTGTCGATGAAGCGCGTCGTGTAGCGGTTCTCGACGAAATCGGGATGCGTGATGATGTTTTCGAGGAACGCCAGATTGGTCTGCACGCCCCGGATGCGGAATTCGCGCAGCGCCCGGTGCATGCGGGCGATAGCTTCTTTAGCCGTCGGCGCCCAGCAGGTGACCTTCTCGAGCAACGGATCATAGAACCGCGTGATGACCGCACCAGCATAGGCCGTGCCGCCATCCAGACGCACACCGAAGCCGGTCGCCTCGCGATAGGCCGTGATCCGCCCATAGTCTGGAATGAAGTTCTCTTCTGGATCTTCGGTGGTGATGCGGCACTGGATGGCATTGCCGTTGAGCCGGATGTCCTCTTGCTTCGGCACGCCCGATTCCGGCGTGCCGATCACCGCGCCTTCCATGATGTGGATCTGCGCCTTGACGATATCGATCCCGGTGACGACCTCGGTCACCGTATGCTCCACCTGGATGCGCGGGTTCACCTCGATGAAGTAGAACTTGTCGGTGTCGGCATCGAGCAGGAACTCCACCGTTCCTGCCGCGCGATAGTTGGCCGCCTTGCCGAGCCGGATCGCAGCGCCCGTCAGGTCGTCGCGCACCTGCTGGCTGAGATAGGGCGCGGGCGCGCGCTCCACCACCTTCTGATTGCGCCGCTGCACCGAGCAATCGCGTTCGAACAGATGCACCAGATTGCCGTGATCGTCGCCGACCAGTTGCACTTCGACATGCCGGGCCCGCTCGATCAGCTTTTCGAGATACATCTCGTCCTTGCCGAACGCCGCCTTGGCCTCGCGCTTGCCCTCGGACACCTCTGAGAGCAGCGTCGACTCGTCCATGATCCGGCGCATGCCGCGCCCGCCGCCACCCCAGCTTGCCTTGAGCATCAGCGGGTAACCGATCTCGGCCGCCATCCGCTTCACTTCGCCCATGTCGTCGGGCAGCGCGTCGGTGGCCGGCACCACGGGCACCTTGCTGGCAATCGCCATGTTGCGTGCCGCGACCTTGTTGCCGAGGTCCCGCATCGTCTGCGGCCGCGGCCCGATGAAGATGATACCGGCGTCTTCGCAGGCTTCCGCGAATTCCGGCGATTCCGACAGCAGCCCGTAGCCGGGATGGATCGCATCCGCGCCGCTCACGCGCGCCACGCGGATATACTCGTCGATCTGCAGATACGCTTCGACAGGGCCCTTGCCCTTGCCGATCAGGTACGCCTCGTCCGCCTTGAACCGGTGCAGCGCCAGCTTGTCCTCTTCGGCATAACAGGCGACGGTTTTGATGTTCAGCTCATTGGCGGCGCGGAACACCCGGATGGCGATTTCGCTGCGGTTGGCGACGAGGATCTTCTTGATCGGCATGGTGTCTGTCCGGTGAGGGGTCGGCGACAAGAAAAAGGGAGCCATCGGCTCCCTGCTATTTCTGGCTCAGATATCCCACGAGATGCGAGATGTCGTATCCGGCATGCATGGCTGCCGCCACGATCTCTTCCGCAGGATGCTCCCCCGCCTGGGACAATGCCCACAGCGTGGTCGAGCGCGTGCCGGATCGGCAGTAGCAGAACACGGGTCCGGCGCTCCCCTCGAGCGCCGCCTTTTCCTGCTCGATCATGTCGGGGCTCACCCCTTCGCGGCCGAGCGGAATGTAGTGATAGGCGAGTCCCGCCTTCTCGGCCGCGGCCTGCATCTCCACCGAACTCGGCTGGTCGGGGCTTTCCCCGTCCGGCCGGTTGTTGACGATCGTGGTAAAGCCGGCAGCTTTGATTGCGGCGATATCGTCGGTTTCGATCTGCGGCGCGACCGTCACATGGTCGTTGATCCGCTTCAGTTCCAAAGACAAGAACTCAACTCCGATACGCTCAAGGCTTCCCGCAAGCGTTATAGACGCGCCGCCAAGACGGGTGCAACTGCGCCAAACGGATAGCTATTCCGTCGGCTTGCCCACCCAGGGCAACCAGATTTCCCCGCGCGCCGCAACGAAGGCATCGGCAACGCTTTCCACCGTGGCGCCCGGCTCGCTTAGATTCTGCAGCAGCGTATTCATCTCGCCGAGCGGCATATGCGCCCGCTGGAAATACGCCGCGACCTCCGGGGCATCGAGATACACCCATTGCGCCAGCGCCACGATAACAGGGTCGGGCGCAAAGCCCGAGGGTTGTGGCGAGGCGCAGGCGAGCCGCCCCAGGCACTGGAAATTCTCGCGCTCGTAGGGCCCGAGGTCGAGCGCCTTGAAGCCGAACTGCGCCATCACCGAATTGGGCTGCCAGTAGTAGAACAGGATCGGCTCCTTGCGGCTCACGGCGGAGGCGATCAGCGTATCGAGTTCGAACCGGTTGGCCGGCTCCACCACCTCGAACAGGTCGCCGAGCCCGTTGGCGCGGATCAGGTTCCGGTTCACCACCGCGCACCCCCAGTCCGGTGGGCACGAGATCAGCTTCCCTTTGGCGCCGCCGCCCGAAAAATCCCGCCAGTATGCCTTCAGACCCTCGATGCCTTTGAGGTCCGCACGGCGCTCGGCTTCGTAGTCCGGGATGAACCAGCCTTCGAATACCGGCTCGACATAGGTGGGGCCAGCCTGCCGCACCTCCTGCGCCTCCATCGAGGCATTCCAGATTTCGGCGACGCGGGTGATCCACAGTTCCGGCGCGACCGCGGGCTGGCCATTGGCGCCCATCGAAGAGGCGGTAGCGGCAAGATCGCCCGGCACGACCTCGACATTGCAGCGGAATGCCTGCTTGACCAGCCGCGCGTGGATTTCGGCCAGGATCGCCGCCGATGGCCACTGCATGCGCGCGATCGAGATGGTCTGTCCGCCACAGGGTGCGGGTGGCGCCGGAACCACCTCGGCGGCAGGCGCCGCCTCCTCTGCTGCTGCCGAGCCACTCTGCTCCGCGCCGGCCGGGGGAGGCTCGAGCGAAATCACTGAATCCTGCGCCGCGGCAGGAGCCGCAGCCAGACCCAGCACGACGCTGATCGTGAGAAGAAACCGCGCAATCATCGCCAATGCCGCGCTACCGAACCGCCCCTTCTATGCGGAAGCGCCCGGCATTAAGCAACCCGCCGGGGACGTTGACCGGACGATCAAATCCGGGTGACTCGCCAAGCCCAAATATGCAATATCGCCGCCAGCGGGGCGCTATCCGCGCCCCCGAACCTTATTGCCCGGCTCAAAGACGCCCATGAAGGGTGCTGGAGACGGGCAATCCTTGAGAGGGACATCATGAAGAAATCAACGACCATCCTTGGCCTCGCGGCCGCTGCGGTGCTGCTTGCCGCGGCGCCTGCCGCTGCCCAGGTTAAAATCGGCGTTCTGCTCGGCTTTACCGGCCCGCTCGAAGCCATGTCGCCGCCGATGGCGGCCTCGGCCAATCTCGCCCTGGCCGAAATCAACGCGGGCGGCGGCATCGCCGGCCAGCAGGTCGAGTTTGTCACCGGTGACGACGGCTGTGTTACTCCCGAGGCCGCGGTTGCGGCAGCCGACAAGCTGATCAATACCGACAAGGTCTCCGCTCTGCTTGGCCCGATGTGTACTCCGGTGAGCATGGCCGTCGCCAATACCGTATCGATTCCGGCCGGCGTGCTCTCGGTTACGCCCTCGGGCACCGGCCCGGCCATCACCGGCCTCGTCGACAATGACCTCTTCTTCCGCACTACGTCCTCGGATGCCTATAACGGCTCGCAGCTGGCCAAACTCCTGCTCAGCAAGGGCATCAAGGATATCGGCATCGCCTATGTGAACAGCGACTACGGCAAGGGCCTAGCCGACACCATTGCGGCAGCCTTCACCGCCGGCGGTGGCAAGGTTGCCGCCAATGTCGCCCATGAAGAGGGCAAGGCCGACTACCGCGCAGAGCTCGGCCAGATCGCCGCTTCGGGCACCCAGACTCTCGTCGTCATCGCCTACGCCCAGGGGTCGGGAAAGACCCTGCTGCAGCAGGCCGTCGAGAGCGGTGACTTCACCACCTATGTCGGTGGCGATGGCATGGTCAATGACGAGCTGTTCACCGGCCTCGACGCTGCGGCGCTCGAGAACATGATCGCGGTTCGTCCCGGCGCGCCGACCAGCGCCGGCATCGACGCCTTTGTACCACTGGCGGCCGCAGGTGGCGTGGATGTGGGTTCGACCTACGTGCCCAATTCGTACGACGCAGCTTTCCTCATCGCGGCAGCGCTCGAAAAGACCGGCGGCAAGACCGAGGGCCTGAGCCAGGCCCTGCGTGACGTCGCTTCGGCTCCGGGCGAAATCGTGGTTCCCGGCGAGTGGAAGAAGGCTGTCGAGCTGATCAAGGCCGGCACCGACATCAACTACGAAGGCGCTTCCGGCCCGCTCGAATTCGACGCCAATGGCGATGTTGCCGGCGTGGTCGTCGAGATGGTGGCCAAGGGCGGCAAGTTCGTCGAAGTCGGCCAAGTCATGTAGTTCCGCCCCTTCAGGCCAGAAATTGGAGGCCCGGGAGAAATCCCGGGCCTTTCTCGTCTGGGCGCCATTGACACAAGACCGCCGGTCTCTTAATTAGAGACCATCGTTCTTTTAATGGAGCCTCAAAGTGGCGTTCACGATTGCCGACGTCCCGGATCTCTCCGGCAAGCTTGCCGTCATCACCGGCGCCACCGGCGGCCTCGGCTATGAAACCGCCCTTACGCTCGCAGGCGCGGGCGCCAAAGTCGTCCTCACCGGCCGCAACGCCGAAAAGGGGTCCGCCGCGCTGGCCCGCATCCGCGCCGCGCACCCCATCGCGGATGTGACGTATGAGTCCCTGGACCTCGGCAGCCTCGCCGCGATAGCGGCCTTCGCCGACGCGATGATCGAGAAGGGTCGGCCGATCGATATCTTGGTCAACAATGCCGGCGTCATGATGCCGCCGAAACGCATGACCACCGTGGATGGCTTTGAATTGCAGTTCGGCACGAACCACTTGGGCCACTTTGCGCTGACCGGGCGGCTGCTGCCGCTGCTTAACGGCGGCCGTGTTGTGACTGTTTCCTCGATCGCGCATCGCCGGGGCGCGATCGCCTTCGACGACCTGCAGCGGGAGCGCTCCTACAGCCCGACGCCGGCCTACAGCCAATCCAAGTTGGCAAACCTCCTGTTCGCCTACGAGCTCGATCGCCGCAGCAAACGCGAGGGGTGGGGCATCACCAGCATCGCCGCGCATCCGGGCGTCTCCTCGACGGAACTGGTTGTCAACGGCATCGGCATGGAAGGTGGCCTTACGGCCCCCATCGCCCGCTTCTTCGTCGGCATTTTTGGGCATTCACCGGCGGCCGGCGCGCTGTCGCAGATCTATGCTGCGACAAGCCCCGAGGCGCAGGCCGGCGGCTACTATGGCCCCGATGGCTTCATGGAGATCACCGGAGCGCCCGGCGTAGCGCAAGCCAAGCCGCAGGCCCGCGACAGCGCAGCCGCCGAACGGCTGTGGACGATTTCGGAGCGACTGACAGGCGTCAGCTTCCCTGCCATGGCGAAAGCGGCCTAGATGCCGTCATGAACGAGCATCTGCCCTTCCAGCGGGCTCGCAAGCCCGCTGAGCAACAGCTTCGACGCGAGGCCATCCTCGCGGCGGCGGCTGACCTCTTCGATGCTCAGGGGCCGCAAGGGGCTGGGCTGAACGCCATCGCCGCCAAAGCCGGCTTCACTAAGTCAAACGTCTATCGCTATTTCGAAAGCCGCGAAGAGGTGCTCATGAGCCTCTTCCTCAGCGAGCTGGAGGGCTTCGTCGGGCAGCTCGAGCGGTCCGTCATCAGCGTTCCGCCGGGCGACATTGATCGGCTCGCGCAGGTGAGCACTGACACCTTCATCGCGCATCCGCGCTTCTGCGCCCTGATCGGCATCCTCACCAGCGTGCTCGAACAGAACGTCTCGGTCGAAAAGATCATCGCCCTCAAACGCACGGTGACGGCGTTCAACGCGCGCATAGCGGGTGCGGTGAACAGCCGGCTCCCCTCTGCAACGCTTGAGGATTGCTCTTGGGCCGTGGGAATGGTGGCGACACTCGTCGGCGGCATGTGGCCGAACGTGACCCCATCACCGGCGGCATCGCAGGTCCTCTCCATGCCGGAATTTACCTATCTCAAGCCGGTCCCGGCCCGCGACCTGAGGCGCGCTATCGCTGCATTGTTTGCCGCAATCGTCTAGAGCACTACTCTAGCTGTGACGCTTGATCACTTCCGGGATCAGACCGCGCGGTGCAAAGCGCAGCGCCAGCGTGATCACGAGGCCGAGCACGAACACCCGCATCTGGCTGGCGCGTGCGTCGATCTCGGGGATCGCCGGCCAGCCGATGCTCTGGCTCACCGAACTCACCCACTCGAAGACGGCATGGCTGACCGGGTCCGACATCATCCAGATGAAGTAGATGAACACCGCACCGAACAATGCGCCAAAGCTGTTGCCCGCGCCCCCCACTATCACCATTACCCAGATGAGGAACGTGTGGTTGATTGGTATGTACCCACCCGGATCGAACAGCCTGCTGTACGTCGCAAGGATCGCGCCACCGAGGCCCATCAGAGCCGAGCCGAATACGAACAGCTCGAGTTGCCGTCGCGTCACGTCCTTGCCCATCGATGACGAGGCGACATGGTTGTCGCGGATAGCACGCATCATGCGTCCCCACGGCCCGCGATACGCCCGCTCGATTGCCCAGATCACGACCGCCACCATCACGGCCACCACCGCAAGAAATCCGGCACGCGACAGCTCAAACGAGGCAGTGATATCGGCTCCGTGATCCTGGAAATATTGCGGGATCGGCGTCGGCCACGGTAGCGGCGTCACCGTAAGCGTACCGCGCGTTAGCCAGTCCATGTTCTTGAGAAACGCGCGGATGATCTCGGACATGCCGATCGTCGCGATCGCCAGATAGTCCGAGCGCAGCCCGAGCGATATCCGCCCGATGACGAAAGCCGCGCCGGCGGCAAATAACGCTCCCACGATCCAGCCGAGCCACACGGGCAGCCCGAGTCCACCGACCCATCCGGCATTCTGCTCGATATACTGCGCCGCGGGATCGATCTGCGTGCGATAGAAAATGTAGGCTACGAGCCACGCCAGCAATGTCACCCAAAAGGTGACGGTGCCGTTCGCACCGAGCCGCTTCACCTGCCGCGCCGCCAGCACCAGCACGACACCCGCAACGCCCGCACCGATTGCCTTGAGCAGCATGAACGGCCCATCGGACTGCCAGAACGAATAGTTGATCGGCATGGCGATCAGCACGGTGCCCATGGCGCCGACCATCAGCAGACCCATCACCGCGAGATTGAACAGCCCGCCGTAACCGAACTGGATGTTCAGCCCCAGCGCGATCAGAGCGTATGCAAGTGAAGTCACCAGCAGGAGCAGCACGTTTGCCGTGCCCTGCCAGAGCCCGATCAAAAAGATCAGCCCCACGAGCGTCCCGAACAGCGTGAGCGAACGGGCGCTCATGTCGAAATCCCCTTGAAGATGCCGGTCGGCCGCGACAGCAGCACGATGACGAGGATCACGAACGAAACGGTGAGCTTGTATTCGCTCGGCACCAGCGCGAGCGATGGCGCACTGGTGATGAAGTCCGGCAGAACACCCGCCAGCGGTTTCACCAGCACCGACCAGTCGAACACCGCCAGTGTCTCGGCAAAGCCAACCAGGAATCCGCCCACGATCGCGCCATAGGATTGCCCCAGCCCACCAACCACCGCTGCAGCGAAGATCGGCAGGATGATGTTGAAGGCCAGATCGGGCTTCAGCTGCACATCGAGCGCCAGCATCGTGCCCGCAAGGCAGGCCAGTGCGCCGGCGATGAGCCACGTCACCCGCACCACGAGTTGCGTATTGATGCCGGAGACCTGCGCCAGGTCCGCATTATCCGACATGGCACGCATCGCCTTGCCGAGCCGCGAACGCGACAGGAACAGATGCAGCGCCAGCACGGCAATCGCCGTCAGGATGATCATCGCAACCTGTGGCTGCGTAACAGTCAGCGGACGCGTCGCGCCGAGCCAGCTCATATCGAAGCGATAGATGATCTTGGGCTCGTTCTCGAAGAACGTACGCGTCGCCGTACCGGCGAACAGGCGAAGCACGCCCTGCAGCATCATGGTCACGCCGATCGATGCGATCAGCAGGGTGATCGGCCTCGCACCACGGCGCCTCAACGGCCTGTAGAAGGCGAGGTCGAACCCATAAACGATGATCGCAGTGAGGACCAGCGCCAGCGGCAGCACCACGATGCCCGTCGCGATCGGCAGCGGAATGCCGGTGCTGGCCAGCAGACTTGCGAGCACGAAGCTGATGAAGGCGCCCATCGTCATCACGTCGCCATGCGCAAAATGTGAAAAGCGCAGGATGCCCGCGATCAGCGTCACACCCACCGCGCCCAGCGCATAGATCGAGCCGATCACCAGCCCGGAGATCAGCACTTTGTTGAGCACGAAGACGAGGATATCCATCGCGTTCAGCCCTCCAGCAGCGCGTAGCGGGCAACAAGAGCAAGGGGGGCCATCACGGCTCCTGAGGTTGCCCAGTGCATCGTCAGCCCCCCAAAAACGACTTGGCGACGTCGGGGTCGGCGATCAGTTCCTTGCCCGTCCCGGTGAAGCGGTTCTGCCCGTTGGCGAGCACGAAGCCCTTGCTCGCAAAGGCCAGCGCCTGCCGTGCATTCTGCTCGACCATCAGGATCGCGACACCCGCCTTGTTGATCCGGATGATCGTCTCGAAAATCTCGAGCACATAGCGCGGCGACAGGCCCGCCGATGGCTCGTCGAGCAGCAGCAGGCTCGGCTCGCTCATCAGCGCGCGGCCCATCGCGACCATCTGGCGCTGCCCACCGGACAATTCTCCCGCCGGCTGCCGCCGCTTCTCGGCCAGCACCGGAAACATCTCGTAGATCGACTGCAGCGTCTTCGAGATGTCGTCGCGCCGGATGAAGGCGCCCATCTCGAGATTCTCCTCGACGCTGAGCGAGGTGAAGACGTTGCGCTCCTGCGGCACGAAGCTGAGGCCCAGCGGCACCAGCTTGTCCGGCAGCGCATTCTGGATCTCCTCGCCCCCGAACACGATGCTCCCGCTCGTGACGCGCAGCAGCCCGAAGATCGCCTTGAGCGTCGTCGATTTGCCCGCCCCGTTCGGCCCGACGATGACCCCGATGTCGGATTGCTCGATGGCGAGGTTCACGCCATGCAGGATCGGCGCTCCGCCATAGCCGCCGACCACATCTTTGACTTCGATGATCGGCATTACCGCATGTCCCCGAAGACTGGGTGCCGGCTTTTGGGGAGGGACATGCGCATCAAGCCGCCTCGACGGGCGAGCCGAAATAGGCTTCGATGATTTCCGGGTTGGCGCGGATTTCGGCCATCGGCCCTTCGGCAATCACCTCGCCGGCCGCCATCACGATCACTGGGTCGCAGAGCCGGCCGATCAGGTCCATGTCGTGCTCGATGACGAAAAAGGTGTAGCCGAGCTCGCGGTTCATGCGCTCGATATTCGCAGCCAGATCCTGCAGCAACGTGCGGTTGACGCCCGCCGCCACCTCGTCGAGCAGCACGATCTTGGCATCCACCATCATTGTGCGGCCGAGTTCGAGCAGCTTCTTCTGCCCACCGCTGAGATTGCCCGCGAGCTCGTTCTTCACATGCGCAAGCTTCAGAAAATCGATGACATCGAGTGCCTTCTGCCGCACGGCCTGGTCGCGCGTCTTGACGGCGCGTGGTGCCAGCCAGTTTGCGAACAGGTTCTCGCCAATCTGGTCGCCCGGCACCATCATGAGGTTCTCGAGAGCGGTCATATTCGAAAATTCATGCGCGATCTGGAATGTGCGCAGCATGCCCTTGCCGAACAGCGCGTTGGGCTTGAGGCCGGTGACATCCTCACCGTCGAAGACGATCTTTCCGCTGTCCGGCGCAATATTGCCGGCCACGAGATTGAACAGCGTCGACTTGCCTGCCCCGTTCGGCCCGATCAGCCCGGTCACCGAACCGCGTTCGACCCTGAGCGAGCAGTTGTTGACCGCGCGCAATCCGCCAAAGCTCTTGCTGACGCCCTGAACGTCAATAACCGCGTCGAAAGACACCTGCCCCCGTCCTGACCCGTATGTACTCTACGGCCCTTGCCCGGCCTTGTTTTGCGGCATTTGCGCAGAACGGGCCCTATGGGTCAACCTTGACCATCCGGTCAAGACGACGCGCTTAAAGCGCCGCGAGCACCAAGTCGGCGGTCACCTGGTTTACCGCAAACGGGATGTTGTAGAGCGTCGCCAGGCGCGTCAGCGCCTTCACGTCCACATCATGCGGGAGGGCCGTCAGCGGGTCCTGGAAGAAGATCAGGACGTCGAGCCGCCCCTCGGCAATCATCGCGCCGAGCTGGGCGTCCCCGCCCAGCGGCCCTGACAGCAGCCGTGTCACCTTGAGGCGTGTGCCTTTGATGATCCGCCCGCCCGTCGTGCCGGTCGCCCACAGCGTGTGCTGCGCCAGCACGGCCTTGTGCTTTTTCACCCAGGCGACGAGATCGTCCTTCTTGTCGTCATGCGCGACGAGACCGATAGTGGTCATTCCTGTGAGCCTCCCCGCCCGACTGTTAGCCCCTCAGGCGCGAAGTGCACGGCTTCCGCGGGGAGGACGGCGCTCGCCTCAGAACTCTTCCCAGTCCTTGTCGACCGCGACGCTCCCTGTGGTGAGATACGACTTCGCCGCCTCGCGCACTCGCTGCTGCAACCCCCGGATGCCACGCGCCGGCGGAACCGGTGCGCGCACCGGCAACCGCGGCGCCGGCTCGACCAGGGTGAACACCTCGACGATGCGATCGAGCTCGCTTGCCTGTTCCTCCGTCCGCTCGATCGACGCATTGGTTTGCTCGACCAGCGCAGCATTGTGCTGCGTCATCTCGTCCATCTGGCGGACCGCGGCGTTGACCTCTTCGATGGAAGAAGCTTGGTCCTGGCTGTCTCTCGCAATACCGTCCATCAAATCGTTGGACGAGCGCGCCGCCACCAGCATCGCCCCAAGCTTGTGCGCCGCCTCGGCCACGAGCTTCGAGCCCGTCCGCACCTCGGAGCTCGACTGCTCGACGAGTCCCTTCACTTCCGATGATGCCTGCGCCGCCGACTGCGCGAGCCGCCGCACTTCTACCGCAACCACGGCAAAGCCCTTGCCGGCTTCTCCTGCCCGAGCCGCTTCCACTGATGCGTTGAGCGCCAGCAGGTTGGTTTGGAACGCGATGTCGTCGATGAGCCCGATGATGTTGGAGATCCTGCCCGAGGACGAGGTGATCCGCTCCATCGCCTCGTTGGCCTTGGTCATTACCATGCCACCGTCTTCAGCCGTCCGCGTTACGGACCCGGCGACGACGCTTGCATCCTTGGCGCGCTGCGCATTCTGCATCACCGTGGTCGCGAGCTGCTCCATGGTCGCCGACGTCTGCTCGATCGTGGCGGCCTGCTTGGTCGTGCGCTCGCTGAGATCGTTGGCGCCCGACAGGATCTCGCGCGTCGCGATCTTCAGGGCCCCTGACGTATCCTTGAGCTGGCCCACGATCTCGCTGAGCTTTTCCGCCACCGCATTCGTATCGGCCTTGAGCTGCCGGAAAGCGCCTTCATAATCCCCCTCGACGCGATGCGTGAGATCGGTGTTGGCTAGCGCCGACAACACCCGCCCCGTTTCACCCAATCCGCGATCCACGGTCTCGACCAGGTTGTTGATGCTCGCCGCAATCGAGTTGAGCTCGGCGTCGGGGAAGTCGGCCTCGACCCGCTTTGAGAAATCACCCGACACTGCCGCATCGACCACTTCGCCGAACGCGCCCTGCAGGGCCTGCATCATCATGGAGCGCTCGATGCGGCGCTGCTCCGATCCTGCGCGTTCTTCTTCGGTCATCGTGTTGACCCTTAGCGCATTGGCACGGAACACCTCGACTGCGCGCGCCATCGCGCCCATCTCGTCGCGCCTTTCGGCGCCCTCCACCGCAACATTGAGATTGCCTTCGGCCAGCCCACCCATTGCGTCGGTCAGGCGCGCGATTGGGCGGGTGATCGTGCGAGCGAACAACAGGCCGAGAGCCGCAGCCGCGACAAGCAGCCCGCCGCCGATCATCAGCATTGTGTTGCGCATTTGATCGACTGGCGCAAAGACCTCTGCCTCAGTCTGCGTGGCAACCACGGCCCAGTGCGCGCCATTCGAGGTGAAGGGGGCGGCCACTGCCAACGTCGCGCGCCCCAGTAGGCTCAGGTGACCTTGCGCGGGCTGCCCGGTCTCGATCGCCCGGTCAACAATCGCGCTGTCGACCCGGGTGACAAGTACGTTGGGATCGTTGAAGAAAGCCGACTGGCTGCGCATCAGGTGGTCTTCACCGACAATCAGTGCTTCCCCCGTCGCGCCCAGACCACGGACCGATTGCACGCGCTCCGAGAACGGCGCCGCCGAAATCTTGAGTGCAAGCACGCCGGTAACGACGTCGCCCTTGAAGACAGGACTTGCGAAGAAACTTTCGGGGCGTCCGCCCGATGGTCCGTAGAACGTGAAATCCGCAAACGCGACGCCCCCGGGTGGAAGCTCCAGCGCATTGCGGAACAGGTTCCCCAGTGCCCCCTCGCTCAGTGGATTGCCGCTGCCCTTGGCGAAGTTGGTCGCGAAATCGGCTTCCTTGCGAGCTGTATAGAGGAGGTTACCGGCCGCATCGAACAGCAGCACGTCATCGTAGCCTCGCTCGTTGATCAGTGTCCGCCAGCCCGGATGGTAATGCTTGTGGTGTGCATCATAGCCACCCGCCATGGTGCCGGCGCCATCGGCGTCGATGCGATTGTCCGGCGAAAGGCTTTTGGTGACATAGGCGTCCTGCAGCGTCTTCTCGCCGAGCCCCTTGGTGTTGAGGAATGCAAATGCACGCCCCATGTCATCGATCTGGTCCGCCGTGTCGGATCGTGCCGCGAACAGCTTCAGATCGTTCGTCACGTTGGTAAAGTACGCTTGCAGGTGATCGATGCTGGAGCGGATCGACGCGTCCATTCGCTCGGCGCGCTGCTGGTCGACCGTTTGTAGCCCAACCGAGTAGGCAGCAAGACCAATGCCTGCCCCGACCACGAGAGCCGAGCCGATCAGCGCCAGCGGCAGTTTGTGCGCGATGCTGAGATTGGGCAGAAGGCGCATGGGCGATCCTCGGTGATCGGAGAACACTTGCGCCCGACGCGGTTGACGCCGCGCCCTTTCCCCTTGGAGGCGCAGTAATACTCGCGCAAGTCTTAGGCAGTTTTGGTGAAGAAGCAGTTACGCTCGAGTATGGGCGAGTCTCAGCTCAGCGCTCCGATAACGGCCTCGATGCGCTTGCGCATTGTTCCGGCATCAAACGGCTTGATAATGTAGTTGTTCACCCCGAAGGAGATCGCTTCCTTCACTTGTTCTTTGTCGGAACGGCCGGTGGCCATGATGAACGGCATGCCCGAGGTCTTGGGGTGCTTGCGGATAACTTTCAGCAGTGTCAGTCCGTCGACATCTTCCATGTTCCAGTCGGAGATGATGAGGTCGACATTGCGTGCCTCGAGCTTGCCCAGCGCATCGCGCCCGCTGCGCGCTTCCACGATGTCCTTGAAGCCCAGTTGTTCAAGAATGTACTTGCAGATACCCCGCATCGACTGCTGGTCGTCGACGATCAGGACGCTGACATCGCTGGCCTTGGGCATGAAGTAAAACGACCTCGGATGCGCCAAGACGTGACTGGCGGCGCATCACCCGAACCTAGCGGCCCAACGGTTACGATTCCCTCAATCGAAGGCCGCGTTTACGCCGCTGTCCCGAGGCGAAGTAGCGCAGCGGCGACCCGGCCCGCAACGGCCTCCACCGGCACCTGCTCGACCACCGCACCCTCTTCGAAGGCGACACGCGGCATGCCATAGACCAAGGCCGACGCCGCGCTCTGCCCGATCGTATGGGCGCCGCGCGCGCGCATCAGCCCGAGGCCCGTCGCCCCATCGCGCCCCATACCTGTGAGCAATGCCCCTACCGCGAGCGGCCCGACCACCCGGGCCACCGACTCGAACAGCACATCGACGCTTGGCCGGTGGCCGGACACGGCTTCGTCTTGCCCAAGCCGGCCGATGAGCTTTCCGGACCTCGTGTCGACACGCAGGTGCCAGTCGCCCCGTGCGACATAGGCGTGTCCTTTGAGCAGCGGCATCGCATCCTCGGCCTCGCACACCGTGATGGCGCTGAGTTCGTCGAGCCTGGCGGCAAACCGCGCCGTAAAACCCGCGGGCATGTGCTGGGCAATCACGACCGGTGGACAATCAGTCGGCAAGCCGGTCAGCACGGCGCGGATCGCATCAACCCCACCCGTCGATGCACCAATCGCGATCACTGAGCCCTCTGGGCCGCCGGCGCTCTTGAGCGGCGCCGGTGTCGGGCCACGCATCGCCCGTCCGCGGACATCGCTGTTGGCCGCCGCGCGCACCTTGTCGCGCAGATTGTTGCCGAACGCCGCAAAGCCCCCCGTGAGATCGACGCTCGGCTTGGGGACGAAGTCCACTGCGCCGAGTTCAAGCGCAAGAACAGTCTCGCTGGCGCCCTTGGTGGTGAGCGTCGAGACCATCACGACCGGGGTTGGCCGCAGCCGCATCAATCGGTCGAGAAACGCCAGCCCATTCATGTTTGGCATCTCGATATCGAGCGTCACCACGTCCGGATCGAGCGTTTTGATCATCTCGCGCGCCTCGGCGGCATCGCGGGCCGTACCCACGACCTCGATATCGCCTTCGAGCTTCAACGTCTGGCTGAGAACATCGCGGATGAGCGCAGAATCATCGACCACCAGCACCCTGATGCTCATGCAGCGCTCCTCGCGCGCGGCCCGTCGCGCAGCTGGTAGATCGTCTTGCCGCCCGATCTGAAGCGATGGTTGTGCACGCCCAGATTTTCCGAGTGCCCGATATAAAGGACCCCCGCCGGCGCCATGACCTCGGCTAGCCGGCCGAACAGTTCCGCCTGTGTCGGCTTGTCGAAATAGATCGTTACGTTGCGACAGAAGATCGCTTCGAACTTGCCCCTTATCGGCCACGGACCGAGCAGGTTCAGCGGCTTGAACACCACCAGCGAGGCGATCTCCTCCGGAACCCGGATACGCCCCGCGCCGGCTTTCTCGAACAGACGGACCCGCTCCGGCGACAAGCCGTTGAGCTCGCTTTCCGGGTAAAGTCCCGTAGCGGCACGATCGAGGACGTTAGTGTCGATATCGGTCGCGAGAATGCGCAAATCCCAGCGCTTCAATTCCGGCCAAGCCGCCAGCAGCGAAAGTGCGATCGTGTAGGCCTCCTGCCCGGTAGAACACCCGGCCGACCAGATCCGCAAACGACGATCCGCGCCTGTGCCGGCCCGCGCCCGGATGATCTGGCCCACATATTGCGTCAGATGCTCGAAGTGGTGATCCTCGCGCCAGAAGCGCGTGAGATTCGTCGTGAGCGCGTTGACGAACTCTTGCGATTCGAGTGGCGTGCCCGCTCGCTCGAGATGGTCAAGGTAGGCGTTGAACGTCGCAAAGCCCCGCGCGCGCAAGATCTTGGCAAGCCGTGCCACTACCAGCGTCCGCTTCGCTTCCGACAGCGCGATCCCCGCC
>JBEBHC010000103.1:0-11620 GCA_040081185.1 Devosia sp.
CGCCCCTGGCAACCTCCGCTACGGGTGATGGCTCGCCCCCCAGCAACGTCGCTGCAAGCGGTTCCGGCGGCTACCAGCCGGGGAGGGTGTGATGGCCCTGAACGATAGCGCCCGGCCACTCAGCGACCTGGTCGGCAATCTGTTCGGCGACATCTCTGGATTGTTGCGCAAAGAAATCCAGCTCGCCAAGGCAGAAGCCTCTGAAAAGCTGGAAGACGCAATAAAGGCGAGTCGCAATCTTGCGATCGGAGCAGTGCTTGCGATCGGCGCAATCGGCGTGTTTCTCGCAGCGCTGGTCTCCGGATTGACGGCTTTGCTCATCGCTATCGGCATGAGCGCTCAGCCGGCCAATTTTATCGCCGCCATGATTGTGACCGCCGTGGTCGCCGCTATCGCTTGGAGCATGCTTTCACGTGGGATTGCGGACCTCAAAGCCAACAAACTGAACATGGATCGGACGGTGCACTCCATTCGTATGGATGCCGACGCGATCCGGGAGAACGTGTAATGACCGATACCAGCAAATCGTCCGCTCAACTCGAGCGGGAAGTCGAACTCCAGCGAAACCGGGTGGAAGCGCGGCTGAGCGAGATCAAGGAGCGGCTGTCGCCCGGTCAGCTCCTCGATGAGGCGCTCTCTTACACCAAGAATGGTGGTGCCCACTTCGCCTCCAATCTTGGGAGCCAGATCTCCGCCAACCCCATGCCGGCGGCATTAGTGGGCATCGGCCTCGCCTGGCTGATCAGCTCCAATACGAACGGCTCCGCACATTCGCAGCCAAGGCCCGACGACGGCTTCGATTACCCCTACGCCAGCATCGGAACTGGTGGACTGAAGCGCGTCAGCCACAGCGCCGGCGATGACGGACAATGGTGGAGCGAGTTTGAGACCAGCTCCGGCCAGCGGTATAAAGCCAGGGCGGACGAACTCGGCGCGCGTGCGGGTCACTTCACCGATGAAGCCGGCCGCATCTTCTCCGGCTTTATCGACGACGCTGGCCATCGCGTTCACGACTTCCGTGATGAAGCTGGCAATGTGCTGGACGATGCGCGAGGTTGGGCCAATCACAATTGGCGCGACCTGCGCAGAGCCATCGGCGCGGGCGTCGATGCGGCGGGGTCTGCCGCGCGCAGTGCGGCCTCGCAGATGACGAGCGGTTCACGCCATCTGGGCGGCTCGGTGCAACAGCAAGGCGATATGCTGTCGCGGCAGATTGCATCGCTGTTCGACCAGCAGCCGTTGGTTGCGGGCGCCCTGGCGTTCGCCGCCGGCGCAGCGGTGGGGGCGGCGCTGCCGCACACCGCGCAAGAGGACAAGCTGGTGGGCGAAGCAGCCGACAACGTCCGCCGTGAAGCCGGCAAAGCTGCGGCTGAAGCGTATCAGGGCGGCAAGAAGCAAGCGGCCCAGATCTACGACGAGGTCTCGGACAAGGCTGGCGAAATCTACGGCGACGCCAAGGACAGACTCGACGCGCTCGGCAGTGTCGAGAGCCCGTTCAAGCATTAGCAGCAGATGGCGGGCTTTGTCCCGCCATTTTTCTTCTGGGGCCTGATGAGCATCACCGACCATTCCGCGACAAAGGATCACCGCCGCAGCTTGCTGGGTTTTGCGATCGCCTGTTTCCGTAACTTTTCGAGCCAGGACACGTCGCTACGCTGTGCGGGCACGGCCTTCTTCGCGTTCCTGTCGATATTTCCGGCCGTGGCGACCGCCGTACTGGTGTTCGGCCTGTTTGCCGATCGCGCGAGCCTCGCGGCGGTGCTCGATGCGCTGCGCTATATCGTGCCTGGGCAGGTACTGGATATTGCCAACGAACAGCTCAGCACCATAATCACCCAACCAACGCAAGCGCTGGGCATTGGACTGCTGGTCTCGGTGCCTCTCGCGCTTTGGAGTGGCTCACGGGGCGTCGAGGCGCTCCTCTATGCCATGTCCCGGGTCAGGCATGAACGTGAACAACGGACCTTCATCCGCGAGGCCCTGACGGCCGTGGCTCTTACTCTCGTGGGTTCGATATTTCTCTTGGTCGCCCTGCTGACCATGGCTGGTTTGCCCGCACTCTTGCCATGGCCGACAACGCAGGAATGGTTGCTTCTGCTCGCTCGCTGGCCGGTCCTGCTTGCCGCTACGCTGCTCGCCCTCATGGCGGTGTATCGTTGGGGCCCGGACCGGCATCCTCGCAGGTTTCGCTACATCTGGCCGGGCGCCGTCATCGCTTCGGTTCTATGGATCGCGGCTGGCGCCTTGTTCTCGATCTATGTCGAAAACTTCGCCGATTATTCGGCGACGTTTGGCTCACTCAGCGCCGCCATCGTTCTGCTGCTATGGCTCTACAACTCCGCCCAGATCTTCGTATTGGGGGCCGTGGTCAACACCGAGTTGGAGACTGCGGCGGCCGGCGCGCAACTCCACACACGTGATCAACTGCCCGACGGAGGGCGCCAATCGGTGCGTGCCTCCGACTAGACCGCGAGGCCAGAGCGCTTGCTGTAGAGTTTGGTCCCCAGCTCCGTGATCTCGAGCAGCAACAGATGGAGCGTTTCGCTGACCGGCGCGAGCTCGCCGGCGGCCGCAGGGCTGATCGAGGCAATGTCGCTCAATGTCTGCTTGAGAGCGTCGATTTCCTGATAGAGTTCGCCAGCCGTGCCTTCGATTGCCACGAGCCGCTCCTCATCGGGCACATCCATCGCGCCCAACGTCTCGGTTTCCTTGCGAAGCGTCACAGCGTCGGCGCGCCACTTCTCGATCTTTTCGGGGAGCTGTTTCAGGCGCTCGTCCACGTGTGCGACATCGGCCATTTTACGATCCTTCGCGCGGGTCGCGCCCGAATTGAACACCCGGGGCGGGCGTTGGGTTGCACCGGGCAGCGGCGTTCCCGGCTCGACGAGACCGGCATCCGCAATGGCCGACCAGAAGCTCTGCGGGATCGGCGTGTTCCACCAGTCGAGAATGCCCCGCAATTCTTCCGGCGATTTCGGGCCGGGCAGCACGGTGCAGATCGCCGGGTGAGCAAGTGGGAACTGGAGCGCCGCGGCACCCATCGGTACGCCATGGTCGCGGCACACACGGTCCAGCGCCGCCACACGATCTATGATCGCGCGCGGTGCCGCCGCATAGTTCCATATCCCCGTCCCCATCAGCGCCCCGCTATTGAACGGCCCGCCGCAGATCACCGACGTGCCGCGCGCGACACACGTGGAAAGCAGGGGATCAAGAGCCGTCTGCTCCAGCAGCGTGTAGCGGCCCGCGAGCAGGAACACATCCCAGTGGCCAAGTGCGAAGGCGTCCATCAAGACCGCCCACTCGTTCACCCCGAGCCCTATGGCGTTGATGCTGCCCTTCGCCTTCAACTCCGTCAGCGCGCGATACCCGCCGCTCGCAAGCTGCTCCCAATAGATCGCGTTCTGCCGCTCGCCATGAGCCATCGTCCCGATGTCGTGCACGAGCAGAATATCCACCGACGCCAGCCCGAGCCGGATCAAGCTGTCGGCATGCGACCGCATGATCCCGTCATAGGAATAGTCGTAAACCGCCTCGAAGGGGAACGGCTTCACCCAGCCGTCCCGCGGCGATTCCGTACCGGCATAAGGCCGCAGCAGCCGGCCAGCCTTGGTTGAAACGATCGTCCCGGCCCGCCGTGCGCGCAGCCCGTCGCCGAGCAGATGTTCCGCCCGCCCATATCCGTATTGGGCCGATGTGTCGTAGAACGTGAGTCCAGACTCCACCGCCAGCTCGATCGTCGCCAGCGCCTGGTCCGTCGGGACCTCCTGGAACAACCCGGCCATCGTCCCCGTGCCCAGGCCGAGTTCGGTAATCTCGAGATCGGTCTGCCCGACGCGGCGCTTCCTCCAACTGGTCATTGCTGCTCAGTACAGCCCCATATGCCGTTGCAGCGCCGCGCTGAAATGCGTGCCGACCGCAGCGGCCGCCCGCTCAGGGTCGCGCGCCTTGCAGGCTTCAATGATGGCGAGGTGCTCGCGCAGCGATCGCATCGCCAGCGGCACAGTCAATTTCCGGTCGAGCCGTACGATGCGCAGGTAATTATGCATGCGCCGGTAAGTCGTATCGATCAGCGGATTGGATAACGCTGCGACGATCGCATTGTGCAGCAGCGGCTCCAGCGCCTCGATCTCCGCCTTGTTGGCCTCCGTCAATCCCACCGTTTCCAGCGACGCCACCACCGCAAGGTGCCGCCGTTCGATGTCTCCCAGTTCCACCTCATCGGCCGTCTCGGCATAAACCGCTACTGCGGCCCGTTCGATGATGCCGCGGAACTGGTAGGTCGAGCGCGTCAGCTCAAGCCCCGGCTTCACGAACTGGATGCCGGACCGCGGATGGATCGTCAGGACCCCCTCAGCCTCGAGACTGCGCAACGCATCACGCAGCGGAGCCACCGGAATACCCAGCAGCCGCACCAGCTCATTCTGCGAAACAAAGGCGCCGGCTGGGATTTTCCGCTCGAACAGGGTTTCGAGGATGCGCCGGTAGGCCAGATCGCTGAGCCGGCCATTTCCCGCGACTTCCGGCTGGGAGGCGATATCGATCGCTTCGGTCACTTGCTCAACCTCTCAACGTGCTCTATTACAGTCGCCATCTGATCTATCAGATAGACGGATTGGTCTATTAGGGCAACGCATGCGCCTCACCGATTTTCGCATCACACGCTTCCAGTTCGCCCGTGACAGGGTCATAGGCGACAGCCAAGTGCGCGCCGACGACGTCAATGTAGCGGCGCTGGAATTGATTGCCGATAGCGGCGAGGTCGGCCTCGGTTTTGTTCAAACGCTATTTGTGCCGCTTCCTGATGTGGACGAGATCGAGCGTGTTTTCCGCACTGAAGTATGGCCCGGTATCGAAAACCACCCGCCCTCGGGACTCACCCATCGCGTCACGCGCCCGCGCGGCGGCAACCAGCGCACATCCTCGCTGCCGTTCGGCGAAGCGCTGCAGGTCGCGCTTTGGGATCTTGCAGCACAGCAAGCCGGCCTGCCGCTCCACCAAGTGCTTGGGAGCCGCCGCGACAAAGTTCGGGCTTATGCCAGCGGGCTCGATTTCCACCTGAGTGATGCCGAGTTCAGCGAGTTCTTTGCCCACGCCGACGCAATCGGCTACCGCGCGTTTAAGATCAAAGTGGGCCACGCCGATTTCGAGCGCGATCTCAACCGGCTGAAACTGCTGAGCAAGGCCGTGCGTCCCGGCGCGCAGTTCATGATCGATGCCAATGAAGCCTGGGGCGCCAAGGAGGCGATCACCAAGCTCGAGGCCATCCGCCGCGCCGGCTACGACCTGCTGTGGGTGGAGGACCCGATCCTCCGCAACGATTTCGAGGGCCTCAAGCTGCTGCGTGAGAGCGTCAATTGGACGCTTATCAACTCCGGCGAGTATCTCGATGCCTCGGGCAAGACGCGGCTGATGCTCGCCGGCGGCACCGACATCCTCAATGTTCACGGTCAGGTGACCGACGTCATGCGCACCGGGTGGCTCGCCGCCGAACTGGGCATCCCGGTTTCGCTCGGCAACACCTTCCTCGAAGTCGGCATCCATGCCGCCTGCGCGCTGCCGGAAGTCGAGTGGCTCGAATACTCGTTCCAGAACTTCGATCATCTGGTCGACCAGCCGATCGAGATCGCCGATGGCTGGGCCCACGCACCGGACCGTCCCGGCCACGGCCTCGTGCTCAGCGAGACCGCGCGCAAGGAATGGTCGCGGCCGAAACTCCTGCCGAGAGCCGATCTCGGCGAGGCTCCCTTCAACCCGCGCGTCAAGCACGCGCCCAAGCTCGCGGCGACCCGGTAGTCAACCGGGCGCCCACCAATCGTCAGTGGAGGATAGACATATGAGACTCATACGTGCCGCCGTGGCGGTTTCGGCAATGCTCATTGCCGCACCCGCGCTCTCGCAGGAGATCACCGTCTGGGCCGACGCCACGCGCCAGCCAGCGGTGGAGGCCTTCCAGGCCGCCCATCCCGAGGTCAAGGTGAACCTCGTCGTCGACGACGGATCGTCCGGCGCCTCGGGCACCTTCCAGACCAAGATCGCTTTGGCCGACCAGGCCGGCGAAGGCTGGCCCGATGTCGTGTTCTCGACGCAGAACAACGACGCCGCATGGGCCGCGCGCGAGACTAACGGCGTGCAGGCTTTCGCGCAGGTGCTGAACGAGGGCTTCCTCGACCAGGCTTTCCTCGATGGCTTCACGCCCGGCGCCCTTGACCCGGTCACGGTTGACGGCAAGGTCTTCGGCCTCCGCAACGATCTCGCGCCGGTGCTCTTCTGGTACAACAAAGCGCTGCTTTCCGAGTTCGGCTACGAAGCACCCACCACCTGGGAAGACTATCAGGCGCTCAGCGACAAGCTCTCCGCCGATCACCCCGGCTATTTCCTGGGTGCCATCGGCGATGCGTTCCCCGGCCCCTATGTCTATTACTGGAGCGGTGAAGCGCCGGTCTTCCAGGTCAACGGCGAGGCCTTCAAGTCCGACACGTCTGATGCGAACAGCGTCAAAGTCGGCAACCTCATCGACCACATGGTCGCCAACAAGACCCTGACGCTCGATAGTCTGTTCGGTGCCAACTTCGTGGCCAACGCCAGCAAGCTGGTCGCCATCCCGGGTGCAGCCTGGTACGCTGGAGCGCTGTTCCAGAATCCCGGTGGCGTCAATGCCAATGCCGGCGACTGGGTTGCCGGTCCCCCTCTGTACTGGAAAGACGGCGCCAAGGTAACGGGCAATGTCGGCGGCGGCGTCTGGTATGCGTCGAGCCACACCACCCAGCCCGAAGCCGTCAAGACGTTCCTGCAGTTTATCGTTTCGGACGAAAAGACGGCCGGCACCGGCGGACTCCCGGCCTACAAGGCAGCCGCCGAAAAGTGGCTCGACACCCAGGCTGCCAGCGGCTTCTACGCCGGTGACTTCAAGTCGGCGATCCTGACAGCCGCCAGCTCCGTCTGGAACGGCTGGGGCTACCCGAACTTCTCGCCGGAAACCGCTTGGGCCAAGGTCATCACCCCCGGCCTCACAGCAGGCAAGACCATGGCTGACCTGTCTGCCGAGTGGGAGCAGGAAATGAAGAACGAAGCGCAGGTCGTCGGTTACACTGTCGAGTAACCGAACGCAGGCGGAGTGGCGGATTTGACCACGCTCGACCAGGCCGCTGCTCGCCCCTTACCGGGCGGGCAGCTGGCATTGAGGGATGGCAGCGTAGAGCGCGCGCAGGGCCGCATCGGCTATGCGTTCGTGAGCCTTTACACTCTGTTCCTGCTGGCATTCGGCGTGCTGCCGGCCCTCTACGCCATCTATCTGGCCTTCACCAAAAAGGGTGAATTTGTCGGCGTCGCCAACTTCCTCAAGGTCTTCAAGGACTATCGTTTCTGGCCCGCCGTCGAGCATGTCGGCCTGTTCATCATCGTGTGGCTGATCGGCCTCGTCATCTTCGTCGTGCTGCTGGCGATCCTCGTCCACTCCATCGGCATCCGCTGGCTCTCATCCGCCACGCGTTTCCTCTTCTACATCCCCGGCGCACTGGCCGGTGCATCGAGCGTCATGCTCTGGCTCTTCGTTCTCGACCCAACGGTGAGCCCGGTCGCCTGGCTGTTGCGCGCCTTCGGCCTCAACTCCCTCGTCGAGGCCGTGCAGGTCGATCGCCTGCCGCTCGTCCTCGCCGTCATCGCATTCTGGACCGGCGCTGGTGGCTGGATCGTCGTCATGTATGGCGCGCTCAACAACATCAGCCGCGATGTCCTCGAAGCGGCCCGCATGGATGGGGCAGGGCCCATCCGCATTGCCTGGTCCATCCAGATCCCGCTGATGCGCAAATGGATCGCCTACATGGTGATCATGTCGTTCGCCGGCGGCACCCAGCTCTTCGTCGAGCCGCGCGTCCTCTCGCAGGCCAGCCGCGGCGTCGTGGGTCAGGACTATTCGCTGAACCAGCTCGCCTTCCTCTATGCCTTCAAGCAGAACGACTTCAACGGCTCGGCCGCTATCTCCCTCGTACTGCTCGTCGTCGCACTCGCGCTGTCCGTCTTCTTCGTGTTCCGGGGAGGCCTTTTTGAGCGCGCCTAGCCTCGCCATGGAACGCCCCGAGGGCCTGTCGCCCAGCGCCTGGCTCGGCCGCGCTTTCGGTGTGCTCATCCTCATCGTCTTCGCGCTGTTCTTTATCGTGCCGCTCGTCTGGCTGCTGCTCGCGCCCGCCAAGACCGATCGGCAATTGCTGCTCGAGGCTCCCTTCGCCCTCGGCGACTGGTCGACGCTCGCTGGCAACTGGATGAGCCTCGTCACCTTCCAGAAGGGCCTCATCTGGACCTGGATCGGCAACTCGGCCTTCTACTGCATCGCCGCGCTCGCCATCACGCTGATCATCTCCATCCCGGCCGGCTATGCGATGGCCATGACCGAATTCCGCGGCCGCAGGGCGCTGCTCGCGGCAACGCTCATCGTCATGCTCGTGCCCAGCACCGCCCTCGTCCTGCCGATCTTCCTCGAGCTCAGCGCGCTCAAACTCATCGGCAATCCGCTGGCCGCGATCCTGCCCTTCTCGTTCTTCCCGTTCGGCGTCTATCTCGCCTACATCTACTTCTCGACCGCCATTTCGCGCGACCTGCTCGATGCGGCGCGTATCGACGGCGCGAGCGAGGTGCAGGTCTTCGCCCGCATTGCCATGCCGCTGGCGACACCCGTGATCGCGCTCGTCGGCTTCTTCAACTTCACCGGCAACTGGAACAACTTCTTCCTGCCCTATGTCACGCTGCCGGGCCGCAAGGCGCCGGTGCAGGTCGGCCTCGCCGAGCTCCTCTCCAACGTCCCGGCGTTCAACCCCACCAATGCCGCTTCGACCACCATCTCGCTGTCGACGCTCGCGCTTGCGACCCTGCTGGCTATCGCGCCGGTGATGATCGTCTTCCTGTTCGCCCAGCGCTATCTCGTCACCGGCATGACGGCCGGCGGCACCAAGGAATAGTCACATGACCGAACGCATGGGCATGGTCATCGGCGTCAAGCCGAAAAAGCTCCCCGAGTACAAGCGCCTGCACGCCGAACCCTGGCCCGAAATGAACGCCGCGCTCAGCGCCGCCAACATCCAGAACTACTCGATCTACCTGCGCGAGCCTGAAAACCTGCTTTTCGGCTACTGGGAATACACCGGAACCGACTACGCCGCCGATATGAAGGTGCTGGGAGACCTCGCCACCACCAGGCGCTGGCTGGCGCTCACCGACCCCTGCCAGGCGCGCCTCGCAACCGCAAAGGACGGCGAATGGTGGAGCATGATGGAAGAAGTCTACCACCTCGACTAGCGTCCCGCCGGCAGGACGGCGCACCGTACGCGCTGGCACCGAACCGGTGTTGAACATTGCCGCCAACATCACGACAATGAGCCGGTCGCGAGCAGGCGCTGCTCGCTGCCGAAAAAGCAAACCGTCAGGCTCAACGAGCCGAAGACGGGCCGAGGGAGGAACAGTTCATGATGCAGGTCGCCAGACGCACCGGCTATTTTGACGACGGTCCGGTCGAGACCGGCCGGAACCATCATTCGCGCCTTGACGCCACCCTGCGCGCACGGGGGGCCTGACCATGGTGGATCTCTACGACCAGTCTCTCTCCCGCCGCGACATCGCCGAACGTGCCGGCATGCTCTCGGCCTTTGCCGGCGTTCGCCTGATGACGCTGGGCGATGGCGTCGAGCGCGGCATCGGCATGCTCGAATTCCGCACCGGCTCGGGTCTGCGCTTCACCGTGCTCGTCGACCGCGCGATGGACATTGCCGATTGCGAACACAACGGCCGTGCCGTGGGCTGGCATTCGCCCGCCGGCTTCCGTCATCCCGGCCTGCACGAATATGAAGGGGAGGGCGGTCTCGCCTTCACGCGCTCCTTCTCGGGCCTGCTGCTGACCTGCGGGCTCGACCACATCCTGTTCATGAACGAGGTTGCGGCCGACACTTACGTCTACAACCCGAAAAAGACCGTGCAGCACTCCCTGCATGGCCGCATCGGCTTCATTCCGGGCCGCCTCACCGGCTATGGCGAGCGTTGGGAAGGCGATCGCTGCATCCTGTGGGCCGAGGGCATCGTGCAGCAGTCGGCGGTCTTCGGCGAGGACCTGCATCTGCTGCGCCGCATTGAAGCCGATGTCGGCGGCAACGAGATCCGCCTGAGCGACCGCGTGGTCAATCACGGCTTCTATAAAACGCCCCACATGTACTGCTACCACATCAATGTCGGGCACCCGGTGCTCGACGAGGGCTCGCGCTACATCGCGCCGATCCGCGATGTGGTCTGGGCCGGCCACGCCGGCGACAACTACAAAAAGCAGAACGTCGGTTATCGCACCATGCCGGCACCGCAGCACAACTTCCACGAACAGGTGTGGCAGCACGAAATGGGCGCTGATGCGAAAGGCGAGGTCTCGGTGGCGCTCGTCAACGACCGCATCGGCTTCGGTTTTGAACTCGTCACCCGCAAGGATCAGTTCCCCTGCTTCTATGAATGGCAGCATCTGCAGGCTGGCAACTACGCACTGGGCATCGAGCCTTCGACCCATCACGTGCACGGCAACCAGTTCGCGCGCGATCGCGGTGAGATGATCTGGCTCGAGCACGGCGACGAGCGAAGATACGATGCGACGTTCCGCATCCTTCCTGACGCTGCCTCCGTTGCCGATGCCGATCAGCGGATCACCGCAATCGCGCGGCAGCCCGGCGACGAATACCCCACCCCCTCCAACAACCACCTCAAGCTCGCAGGACGCTCATGAGCCTCGACACTTTCGGCTCCGTTGCCGGCAAGACCTTTCTCTACACCGGCGCAGCCGGCGGCCTTGGCCTGCAGACCACGGTCAATCTCCTCAAGACTGGCGCAAGAGTCGTCGCCATAGACAACGACCAGAAAAAGATCGCCTCGCTGAAACAAGCGGCCAGCGGTCTCGAGGGCCTCCGTGTCGAAAGCCTCGACCTCGCCAACCACGAAAGGCTGCGCAGCGACTTGCAGCGCATCTCGGATGAGGTTGGCGGTTTCGACGTCGTCATCAACAATGCCGCGATCTATCCCAGCAAGCCCTTCGAGGATTACACGCTCGATGAGATGAAGCGGGTTCAGGCGATCAACGTGGACTCGGCGATTGTCTGCGTACAGGTTGCGCTGCCCCACATGAAGAAAGTGGGCCGCGGCCGTATCATCAACATCTCATCGATCACCTTCTCCGGTGGCTGGGCCAATCTCGTGCCATACGTGCAGTCCAAGGGCGCGCTCATCGCTTTGGCGCGCACCTGGGCCCGCGAATTCGGCAAGTACGGCATCACGGTCAACGCAGTCTCCCCCGGCGCCTTCCCCACCGACGCCGAAAAAGTCCACCCCGATCTTGTCGCCTACGAGAAGCGCATCTACGACCACCAGGCCCTTCAGCGCCGCGGCGCTCCCGAGGACATCTCCAACATCCTGCTGTTCCTCGCCTCCGACGCCTCCTCGTTCATCACCGGCCAGACCATCAACGTCGATGGCGGCTGGGTCATGCAGTAGTCCATGATAGGATGAGGTTCTAGTGCCGCCCTTCCTTCCTTTCCTCTCCCGCTTGCAGGGGAGGGGGACCAGCGAAGCTGGTGGAGGGGGCGGCCGCTTGCACTGAGCC
>JBEBHC010000258.1:0-3087 GCA_040081185.1 Devosia sp.
GCGGGAGACGAGCCCGGCACGCTCCAGAATCGTGAGGTGTTTGCGGACAGCCGGCGGGCTGATCGAGAACGGCTCCGCCAACTCGTTCACCGACGCGTCGCCCAATTGCAGGCGGGCAAGGATGGCCCGCCGCGTGGGGTCGGCGAGGGCGATAAAGGTGACGTCGAGCCGTTCAGAAGCGTCCATCTACATAACCGAAGTGTTATAGAACGATTTGGTTATCGACCAAAGCGAGCTGGGCGTCAAGCGCCGACGCCAAGAAAACTTTGTTTCTCTTTTGTTCTCGTGTAGATTTCGGGTCATGACCCAGCGTTCCGGCAGCGCCGATCTTCCGCTTCACGGCGGCCGCGTGCCCGAATGGCTGGCAGGCCGGATGGCCAAGCTCGGTGCAGTAATCGCCGAGGCAATCGTTTCCGAATATGGGCGCGACGAATTCCTGAGCCGGCTCGCGAGCCCGTTCTGGTTCCAGTCGTTCGGCGCCGTGATGGGAATGGACTGGCATTCCAGCGGCATCACGACATCCGTCATCGGCGCGCTGAAGCGCGGGCTCACGCCGCTCGAGAAAGAGCTGGGCCTCCATGTCTGCGGCGGGCGCGGCCGCCACTCCCGCAAGACTCCGGACGAACTCGTCGCCATCGGCAATCGCGTCGGCTTCGATGGAGCGGCACTGGCGCAGGCGAGCCGGCTCGTGGCCAAGGTCGACAGCGCGGCCTTGCAGGACGGGTTTGCGCTTTATCTCCACGGCTTCATCGTCGCCGATGACGGCAAGTGGGTGGTTGTGCAACAGGGCATGAAGGACGAGACATCGACGGCGCGTCGCTATCACTGGCAGAGCGAAGGTCTCGCCGATTTCGTCGAAACGCCGCACAGCGCGATCGAGGGCGAGGGGCAGGGGACGATCGTCAACCTCACCGATATTCGCGCGCGGCGGGCGCGGGCAAGTTCGCTGGACCTGCTCGGCACCATGGGGCCGGACAAGATCGTCGACGAAGTCGCGCGGCTGGAGGGGCGGGACCAACCGGCTGCGGACGAAAGCGACGAACCGATGTTGCCGCACCTCATCATGCCGGCGCATCATGATGTCCGGCCGAAAGACGTGATGATGAAGCGCCTCCACGGATCACTCGCCGCGGCCGCCGATCGTGGGCCGGAAGATTTTGCCCAGTTGCTGCTAGTCCCCGGGGTAGGGGCTCGTACCGTCCGCTCGCTGGCGATGGTGGCTGAGATTATCCACGGCGCGCCGCACCGCTTCGCCGATCCGGCGCGATTTTCGATGAGCAAGGGCGGCAAGGACGGGGCGCCGTTCCCGGTGCCGCTCAAGGTCTATGACGAGACGATCTCGGTGCTGAAGTCTGCTGTGGTCAGGGCGCGGCTCGGGCACAGCGAGGAACTGAGCGCTATCAAGCGGCTCGATGCGCAGGCGCGCATGCTTGAGGCTGGAGCGACTGGGCCGTCGTTCCACGAGTATGTTGCAGAGGAATGGCGGCGATCGCCGGAATATGGCGGGCGCACCGTGATGGACGATGCGCGGGAGAATGGCCGGCCGCTGCCGCCGTGGGCCACAAAGGGACCTATTCAGCCGCTTGCCGAACCGGGGTCGCTGTTCGCGCATGAGCCTCGTTCTCGAAGAGGCGGGCAGCGATGAGCTTCATCAGGTAGAAGCCGAATTTGGGGTTCTGGAAGAAGAGTTGCTTGAGGTCGAAGTAGGTCACCACGCCGACTTCGCCGGGCACGACACATTCGAGCGTCGCGGTGCGCAGGTTGTCCGGCGACAGGAACCCGAGTTCCCCCATCAGCTGACCCGAGCCGAACTCGATGTCGCGGTCGACGATCCGGTAGCGACCCGAATGGACGACGTAGAGTTCGCTCGCCTTGTCGCCGCTGCGGAACAGAATTTCGCCTGCGGACAGGCGGCGTGCTTTGGAGAACGGCTCCAGCCATGTGATCTCGAACTCGTCGCCACTGGCGTTCTCGGTCTGCTTAAGCAGGCGGAGAAGCTGGAACAGCCGGACGATGTTGAGCGGCAGGATGATGAATTCGGTCGCCAGCATAGGCCACGACTGGATCGACAGGCCGTAGGCGATGAAGAAGACTGAGCTGGCGATGCCGGCGATGCGCAGCGGCACGATCGTCCGCATCGAATAGCTGAGAGCGGTCATAGCGGTGCCGCCATAGCCGATCATTTCGATCCAATGGATATCCATCACGCCCCGACGAAAACACCCAAAATATTAGTGGAGCTTAGGACGGGGCGGCGGCCGTGTCGCTGGAAAACCGAGGCCGGCGGTCGAAAATCAGCCCGCCTGCGCCATGAGGGAGGCATTGCCTCCGGCGGCGGTAGTATCGATGCAGACCTGACGCTCGAGTTGGAGGCGCCCTGCGTCGCCTGGCGAGGCGAGCAGGGGCAGGAGGGGGCCGCTGCGCTGGCTGAGCGCAACACGGATGTCCCGCAGGACCTTGTGGTCCCCGAACCAGGCGACGGCATCGAAGCCGCCGCCGGAAGACAGTTGCGCAGTGTCGACTGTGCCGGTGATTGCGCGGCAGCCGAGACTGGCGGCGAGACGCTGTTGCTCGGTCCGATCCGCATCGCTAGGGCCGACGCACAGGAGCGTGCCGCGCGGATGGACATCCAGGACGTTGCTTTCGCCGGTGGGACCGGGCAGCGGCAACGGCGCCGTCTGAAGGTCCGGAGCGCCGAGGGTGAAGCGCGGAAGGTAGTGCGGGCCGCCGGCTTTCGGGCCGGTGCCCGACAAGCCTTCGCCACCGAATGGCTGCGAGCCGACGACGGCGCCGATCTGGTTGCGGTTGAAATAGATGTTGCCGGCATGGACGGCGTCGGAGACCTTTACTACGCGCGAGGCGATGCGGGTGTGAAGGCCGAAGGTAAGGCCGTAACCCGAGGCGTTGATGTCGGCGATGACGGTGTCGAAATCAACGCCATCGAAAATCGCGACATGCAGCACCGGCCCGAAGATTTCCTCGGGCATTTCGGCGATGCCGTCGACGCGCAGCACGGTGGGCGGAATGAACGTTCCACCGGTTGGGGTCGAGAGCTGGTGGATGATCCGATCCGTGCGCGCTACGAGG
>JBEBHC010000104.1:0-11578 GCA_040081185.1 Devosia sp.
TGCGCTATGCCGGCGCAGCGCTCATCGTCGTCTCCGCCAGGATGTTGTTCTGGAGCGTCCCCGACATGACCGGCGAAGGCAGTGGCGAAGATGATCAACTGACCGACCTGCCGGACCGACGCCGATATCAGCGCATTGGAAAAGGTCTTCGGGGGATAGGGCTTGCGCAAGTACTCCCGCCGGAGTCAGTAATATCGGCGGGGGTACTCAAAAATGTCATTCAAAGAAGATGTCGCCGATTTGGCGAAGCGTGCCATTAGTGCGCAAGCTGTTGCTCAAACTGAAGAAGCAACCAAGAACGCAATCATCATGCCGTTCCTGCGGGTGCTTGGATTCGACGTCTTCGATCCGGCGCAGGTGATTCCAGAATATGTTGCCGACGTCGGCCTAAAGAAGGGTGAGAAGATAGACTATGCGGTCAAGATCGGCGACCGCATCGAATATCTCGTCGAGGCTAAGTCGGTTTCGACCAATCTTCGGGATGCGCAGTACAGCCAGCTCTTCCGCTACTTCCATACCTGCGATGCCAACATCGGCATTCTGACAAACGGGCTGCACATCTGGTTCTTCAGCGACCTCGACGCACCCAACAAGATGGACCAGACGCCCTTCTTCAAGTTCGACATTCTGGACTACGACGACAACGACCTGCGTGAGCTCGAAAAGTTTCACAAGGCCAATTTCAGCATCGAGAAAATCCAGGCAGCAGCGTCATCACTGAAGTATCTGCGCGGCGCGATGCACTTCATCGAGACGCAGTGGGCGAACCCCGACGAAGAGTTCGTGAAGATGGTCGCGCGCGGGTTCTATGAAGGGAAGATGACGGGCTCTGTCGTTGAAACGATGAAGCCGATAGTACGGCGCGCGTTCGACGATGTATTCCGTCAGCGCGCTCGTCAGAGGATCGACGTAGCGTTCGACGGCAGTAGCGACGATACGCTGCCCGAGGTCGATACGAAGATCGAGACGACACCGGATGAGTTGCAGGGGTTCATGATCGTACGAGCTATCGCAGCCGAGGTTGCGCCTGTAACGCGCATCACGCTGCGTGATGCGCAGTCCTATTGCTCAGTCCTGTTTGACGACAACAACCGGAAGCCGATTGTCAGACTGCACTTTAACAGGAAGCAGAAATACGTGACGCTCTTTGCATTGGACAAAGTCGAATCTAGGCACGACCTAGCGACGATTGAACAGCTCTTCGATCTGCGCGATTTGATTAAGGGCGTTGTCGCTGCCTACCTCTGACGCAGAAGATAGGGGTCGTACTGTGCCAACCAAGACATTCATAAGCTACCATCATGCGAACGATCAGTGGGCGAAGGACCATTTGGTCGCGCTGAATTCTATATATCAGATCTTTAGCGACTACTCGGTGAACTCTGGCGAAATCAACGACGAGTTTCTCACTGATGAAGAAATAAGGGTCAGGGTTCGAGATGGGTACATTCGCGATTCAACGGTCACGGTTGTCTTGGTAGGGACAGAGACGAGATACCGAAAGCATGTTGATTGGGAACTGTATTCTAGTATGCGCGATACGTCCCTCAACCCCAAGTCAGGTATTATCCTCGTGCCGCTCCCCAGCACAAACATTACGTCGTTCAGCGCCGCACACGGATTGGAGGAGAAAGAGTCGTTCTACCCAAACACAAGGTGGGTCAGTTGGAACCGAACGGAACACGAGGAGCGGTTTCCTCACTTCTCAAGGCGCATGATAGACAACCTTTCATCCGGCACCGCCAACATCTCCGTAGTGCCTTGGGAAAAATTGACATCGAGCGGCCAAAACCTGACGCAAGCCATTGCGTGGGCCCATCGAGACCGTGTGTCGGCCGTGTATGATTTCTCCACACCTATGAGGCGCCGCAATGGACCAGGACCCCGTCGTTAGCGGTACTGTCAGTCAACCGCCCCCGACATCAACTCTAAACATCATCTCCATTGGGTGGGATCCCCAGGGGCTATCGCTCAGCGTCGATATTGGACTGGTGTTGGCCATAATAGTGGCACTAGCGCTTGTTGGTGTCGCTATATGGCGAGGTGGGTTCTCAGCGCGCGGAGTTCCAATGGAAATCGACCAAGCCGAGATAGGCGTGGGCGACAACAAAATCACCCTTCGCCCAAATCTCACGGACAGGCAGGTAGCCTACGCGATTTGGGTAGAACTCAGCACACGAAAAATCGGCTTACCGATCGACCTCCAAGATGACGTAATCTCAGAAATATATGACTCGTGGTACAACTACTTCTCCGTTACGCGGGATCTCATAAAAACCGTCTCCGTTGCGAAGGTTCGCGATCAGAGTACGCGAAAAATAATCAACCTTTCGATTGACGTCCTCAACAACGGCCTCAGGCCCCATTTAACCAAATGGCAGGCCCGATACAGGCATTGGTACGAAAAGCAGATAGGTCGAATCGACGAGAAGGCCGACGCGAGCACGGTCATTGATCCTCAGTCCATCCAGAAAAGCTTTCCCAAGTTCAGTGAACTGGAACTGGAACTCCTAATGGTAAACAAGAGACTCATCGCGTATCGCAGCGCCATGCAGACCCTCGTGTTCGACAAAGTCTAATGCGCCCCGTCCCAATCCCGCGCCGCATGAGCGTCCACCTTCAGCGGCACCGTCAAATTAACCGCGGGTGAAGCTGCACCTTCCATAATCCCCGCGATCACCGGCATGGCGGCGTCTTCGTCGCCTGCGTCCACCTCGAAGATCAATTCATCATGCACCTGCAGCAGCATGTCGGCCTTCACGCCGGCCCGCGTTAGCTCGCGCTCCATCCGCACCATGGCGCGGCGGATGATGTCGGCGGCGCTGCCCTGGATGGGGGCGTTGATCGAGGCGCGTTCGACGAAGCTGCGCTCGGCCGGATGGCTCGAATTGGCGTTGGGGAACGCAATCCGCCGCCCGAAGATGGTCGTGACGTAGCCGTCGCGCTTCACCTTGCCGCGCTGCTCGGCCATGTAATCCTGGATGCCGGGGAAGCGCGCGAAATAGGTCTTGATGTACTCGCCCGCCTCGCTGCGCTCGATGCCCAACTGGTTGGCGAGGCCGAACGCCGAAATGCCGTAGATGATGCCGAAATTGATCGCCTTGGCGCGCCGCCGCACATCCGACGGCATGCCTTCCACCGGCACGCCGAACATTTCCGACGCCGTCATGGCGTGGATGTCGAGCCCTTCCTCGAACGCATCCTTCAGCGCCTGGATATCGGCGATATGCGCCAGTACGCGCAGCTCGATCTGGCTGTAATCCGCCGAGATCAGCATCTTGCCGGGCGGCGCAACGAACGCCGTTCTAATCTTGCGCCCGTCCTCGGTGCGCACCGGAATGTTCTGCAGGTTCGGCTCGTTCGACGACAGCCGGCCGGTCAGCACCGAATGCTGGCTGTAGGTGGTGTGGACGCGCCCGGTGCGCTGGTTGATATAGCCGGGCAACGCATCGGTATAGGTGCCGATCAGCTTGCTGAGCTGTCGCCAGTCGACAATCGTCCGTGCCAGCGGGATGCCCTGTTCGGCAAGGCCCTCGAGCACGTCCGCCCCGGTGGACCAGGCGCCCGTCTTGGTCTTGGTGCCACCCGGCAGAGCCATCTTGTCGAACAAGATCTCGCCCAGCTGCTTGGGCGAGCCGAGATTGAACGTCTGCCCCGCCAGCTCATAGGCTTCCGCCTCGAGCGCCGCGGCGCGCTGCGTGAAATCGCCCGTCAGGCGACTGAGGATGGATCGGTCGACGCTGATGCCGCGCCCCTCCATCCGCGCGATCACCGGCGCCAGCGCCCGCTCCTCGGTCTCGTAGAGCGCCGTTCCAGCTTCGGCCGCGAGCCGCGGCCTGAGGATCATCCACATGCGCAGCGTCAGGTCCACGTCTTCCGCCGCGTAGCGCATCGCATCGGCGATCGGCACTTCGGCGAAGGTCTTCTGCGACTTGCCGGAGCCGATCAGCTGCTTGATCTCGATGCCGGCATGGTTGAGCCAGTGCTCCGAAAGCTGGCTCAGCGTGTTGTACTGCACGCCGTCGAGCACATAGCTCATCAGCAGCGTGTCATCGATCGGCTTGAGGTCGATGCCGTAGCGCGCCAGCAGCCCGAGATCGTACTTGATGTTGTGCCCGATCTTCTTGATCGAGCGCGCCTCGAGCATCGGCTTCAGCGCCGCCAGTGTTTCGGCCAGCGGCAGCTGCCCCTCGGCGCGATCGCCGAACATGCCGTTGCCGGTCGTGTGCCCGAGCGGGATATACGCCGCCTTGCCCGGCGCCAGCGCGAGCGAAATTCCGACGAGATCGGCCGTCTGGTTGTCCAGTCCGGTACTCTCCGTATCGAATGCGACAAAACCCTGAGCCCAAATTGCATCGAGCCAGCGTTTCAGACCCGCCTCGTCTGAAATCGTTTCGTAGTCGGCCGCGCTGACCGGCATCGCTTTCAGCTTCTCGGCACGCTCGCTGGCGAACGCCGTCGCGGCGGTGCTACCCGACGCCGCAAGCCGCTCCGCCCGCGCTACCGCCTTCTGTTCGTTATCGAATCCGAGCGGGGTGACCGGTGCGGCACGCAGCGCCGGATCGGCCTCCCAGTCATCCGGATTCACATCGAGCAGCCCACCCAGCCGCTTCGAAATGGCGAAGAATTCCATCGCCTTCAAAAACGGAAACAATTTCCCCGGCTCGATCGGCTGGCGCGCCAGGGCATCGAGCGGCAGCGCGACCGGCACCTCTTTGCTAAGTGTCACCAGTTGCTTGGAAATCCGCGCCAGCTCGGCATGGGTCTCGAGCGCTTCGCGCCGCTTCGGCTGCTTGATGCTCGCGACATTGTCGAGCAGCGCTTCGACCGATCCATAGGTGTTGATCAGCTCCGCCGCCGTCTTCACGCCGATGCCCGGCAC
Source organism: Devosia sp. (assembly GCA_040081185.1). Classification (GTDB taxonomy): domain Bacteria; phylum Pseudomonadota; class Alphaproteobacteria; order Rhizobiales; family Devosiaceae; genus Devosia_A. Next base: position 4,883 of record JBEBHC010000104.1, read on the forward strand.
CCCCGGAACGTTGTCCACGGCGTCGCCGCACAGCGCCTGGACGTCGATGACTTTGTCCGGCGTGACGCCGAATTTGTCGAACACTTCCGGCGCACCGATCCAGCGCAGCGGCGGCTGGCCGGGGCGCGGAATAGTGTCCAGCAACCGTACGCGTCCGTCGGGATCGACCAGCTGCATCAAGTCCTTGTCGGAGGACACGATGGTGACCTTGCCGCCCTCTGCGAGCGCCTGCGTCGTGTAGGTCGCGATGATGTCGTCAGCCTCCCAGCCCTCCATCTCGATCGAGGGCAGGCTGTAAGCGGCGGTGGCTTTGCGGGTCAGCGGGAACTGCGGCACCAGCTCATTGGGTGCCGGCGGCCGCTGCGCCTTGTATTCGGAATAGATCTGGTCGCGGAACGTCTTGCTCGAATAGTCGAACACCACCGCCATATGCGTGGGCTTGTCGTCGGCATCGAGGTCTTCCTGCAGCTTCCAGATCATGTTGCAGAAGCCGATCACGCTGCCCACCGGCAGCCCGTCGGACTTGCGCGTGAGCTGCGGTAAGGCGTGGAAAGCGCGGAAAATGAAGCCTGAGCCGTCGACGAGAAGCAGATGCATGTGTGAGTCCCGATAAGTCGCGGGACCTTAGTGCATCAGGCCTTGGTGACAAAGGGTGGCAGTGGCCGCGCAGCAGGACCGTTTCGTCGGGAATGATGGGTCGGGCGCGCCGCGCGGCGCCTCGCGGGGATACCTCCCCCGCGAGGATTGCTGGTCCGCTCAGCGGGCGGTGGTCGGATCGATCATTCGCACCACTTCGGTGATGCGGTTGGCCGGGAAGCCGCTCAGCCGCGCATGCTCGCGGATCGCGTCCTCGTCATCAGCGAGATAGACGCAGACGGTGCCGTTGCCCACGACGTAGGAATGTTCCCACTGGACGCGCGGCGCCAGCTTGCTGAGGGCGGAGTTCGAAGTCTTGGCGGCGTTGCAGAAGCCGGCATCATCATTGGCGCCGAAGCCCGGCACCTCGCGTTCGATCACATAGCGTTTCATGTGCTTCTTCCTTGGGTGTTGAAGTCAGGGTGTGGGGAGCGGTGCGGCGTCGCACGAGACGTCGGGGTTCATGTCGGCAAAAGCGCCAGTCGGGTTCTGCCGCCAGGCCCACACATGCAACTCGTAAAACGGCGGCAGGCCATAGCGATTGGGCGCGTTGGTGAAGCTGAACAGATGTCCGCCAAGCTCCGCCGGACCTTCGGCCGCGATGTATTCGACAGCCACCAGCTCCATCGTGCCATCGGCCTGCGGCTCGTACATGATAGCCTCGGGATGGGCGATATCGATGGTCTTGTCGTCGATCAGCTTGCCGTTCACGTAGTGGATCCCCATGGCGCCGCCGTCGATCCCGGACACGCAGGGGATCGGCGCGTAGCCTTCCGAAATCGCCACGGCGACATCGGCGAAGCGCGCATTGGCGTCGCGCACGCTGTCGGCCAGCGGATTGCCACCGGCAACCATCGCACCGCCTTCATGCGCCAGCGCCGGGCCTGCGCCGAAGGCAGCAAGCATCAGCGCACCGGCCAGAATGCGCTGCGCCACACCTGGGCGACGCACCCGCAACTGACCGTTCCGCGCCGCAACACATTCGCCCCCGAATTTAATCCCGGCATTTTCATAAGTCATCATATGATTCCCGTATTGACGATAGGTCTGCGCCGGGCCAACTCTCCGCACGGCGACGGGGCAACCATTTAGCCGGACCACGAAAAATGACCATGATCGAAACGCCGTCCGAATTGATCGCAACGCCGCCGCGCGTTTCCGCGGCCGCGACGGCATTGCTGTCTGACGTGCTGGGTCGCATCCGCCTCAGTGGAGCGCTGTTCCTCAAGGGTGAGTACACGGCGCCCTGGGCTTTCGATTCGCCAGGCTCCTGCGTCCTTGCCGAGATGCTCGCGCCGGATGCAGAGCGGCTTATCGTCTTTCACGTCGTGCGAAAGGGGCGCGTCTGGATCAGTGCCGGTGGCCACCACGTGGAATTGGCGGAGGGCGATCTTGCGATCCTGCCGGCGTCGCACCGTCACGTTATCGGCAGCCCTGAGCTCGCCGATCCGGTGCCGATCAAGGAGTTGTTGCCTGCAACGCCGTGGGACGACATTCCAATTTTGCGGCACGGCGGCAACGGTGCGCTGACCGAAATGGTGTGCGGCTATTTCTGCTGCGACGAACTCCTGTTCAATTCTTTCCTCCGCAGCCTGCCACCGGTGATCCGCATCCGGCCAGTCGGCACAGTCGCGGCGCTGCTCGAGGCGGCGCTGAGTCGGGCACTAGAGGACAGCCCCGGGTGTGGTACCGCCGTGCGGTTGCCGGAACTGCTGCTGGTCGAGGCCCTCCGCCTCTATTCGTCGGACGCGCCACTCGCCACCGGCTGGCTGGCTGCCACCAACGACCCCGTTGTCGGCCGTGCGCTAAGGCTGATCCATGACGATCCGGTCCGCGACTGGAAGGTCGATGAGCTCGCGCGGGAGGCCGCCACCTCGCGATCGGTCCTGGGTGAGCGCTTTCGCGCCATACTCGGGCAGTCGCCGATCCACTACCTCGTCGAGTGGCGCATGCAGGTCGCGGCCGGGCTGCTCCGCAGCACCGAGCTCAAGCTCGCCGAGATTGCCGAACGCTCCGGCTATGGCTCTGAGGCCGCATTCAGTCGGGCCTTCCACCGCCACGTCGGGGCGTCGCCCGCGCAATGGCGCGACACCGGGAGCAAAGCCCCCGAAACCGCAGGAGCCGGCAGTCTCGCCTAGTCGCCGAGCGGGCCGCTGCGGAGCTTCTTGACGCCGCTGCGGCGCGTCTTGCCTTCGAGACGCCGCTGCTTGCTGGCGAGGGTCGGCCGCGTTTTGCGGCGTGGTTTAGGAGGTGTCGCCGCCTCGCGCAGCAATTCGACCAGCCGGGCAATGGCATCGTCGCGGTTCATCGGCTGGCTGCGATGATTGTCGGCCGTGATGACGATCTCGCCCTCGGTGGTGAGGCGTGAGCCGGCAAGCTTTGCCGCGCGACTCTTCATCGGCGCTGGCAACGATGGCGAACCCATCAGGTCGAACCGCAGCTGTGCCGCGCTCGACACCTTGTTGACGTTCTGCCCGCCCGGTCCGGAGGAGCGGATGTAGGTTATGCCAATCTCGCTGTCATCGAGCGCCAGCCGGTCGGTGATCGGAATGGTCATGCTTGACACTGTTGAACGCCTGGTGCGCTGTCCAGCGGATTGTCGCACAAGGCTACAATGACTGACCATGATGCCGCCACCCCCGGCGCGCTTCCAGCGCCGGCCTCCTTCACCGCGCATCGACCACTGCTCGGCATAGCGCTCGTGATGGCGGCGACGTTCCTGTTCGCCTGCAACGACGCGGCCAACAAGTTTCTCGTGGCCGACTATCAGGTGCCGTTCGTCGCCGCCATACGCTACGTCGTCCATCTCGGACTGATGCTGGCGATCCTTGGGCCGACGCGCGGGCACCAACTCGTTGCAACCAAGCGCACCGGGCTGGTGGTCGTACGCGCTGTGTGTCTTGTCGTGGCCACCCTGTTCTTCGGCCTTGCCCTGCAGCGCATGCCGATCGCCGAGACGACGGCCATCGTCTACGTCTCGCCCATCATTGTGGTCTTGTTGGCGCGTCCGCTGCTGGGCGAAAGAATCGGCGCACTGGGCTGGGTCGCAGCCGTCGCCGGCTTCGCCGGAGTGCTGCTCATCGTACGGCCAGGGGGCGGGCTCGACCCGCTCGGCGTTGTCTACATCCTGGGCAATGTTGTGGTCACGGTCAGCTACTACCTGTTGTCGCGTGTGCTGGCGCATACCGAGCGAACGCTGGCGCTGCTGTTCTATTCGGCGCTTGCCGGGGCGATCGCGTTTGGCCTTGCCGTTCCCTGGACGATGGGTGGGCCGGCGCCGACACCGCTCCAGATTGCACTATTCGCAAGCCTCGGCTGTACCGCCGGGCTGGGCCACTATTGCTTCACGGCGGCACATCGTTACGCCGGCGCGTCCGTGCTGGCACCGGTCAATTACCTGCACCTGGTGTGGGCCGGCCTGTTCGGCTGGCTGATCTTCGGCCACGTTCCCCTGCCGCTCACCGTGCTAGGAATGGCCATCGTCGCGGCGTCCGGCCTTCTGGTGGCGCTCCGGCAGGTGCCGTTGCGGCGGCGCTAGGCTGCCCCGAGCCGGACCTCGGCCGTATTGCCTACGCGAAGCGGATTGGCGGCGCTGTCGATCAACGCGCGATATTGCGGCATCGACTTGGCGGCTACCGCCGCAGCGACATCGTCAGGTGCCTCCACCGGTGCCGACGCATTCGTCGGCTTGATGCCCGCGGAAGCCCGTGCCTCCGCTGCCCATTTCGAGCGAGAGGACATTCGGCTGTGCGCGGCCACCTCGATCATCGGCTTGCGGCCTGCCGGCATCAGGCTGCGCGCAATCGCCGTGAGCGCGGCGGCGGCCAGCGCGGGCTCGTTGCGCATCTGCCTTGCATCGAGAACCGTCAGCCGCCCGGGCGGGATCGCAGCAACTTGCCGGGTGAGCTTGTTCCAGCTCTCGAGACTCCAGCCCGCCATCGCCATGCGATAGCGCCCGGCGCTGGTGTCGGGCAGGGCCGATCGCGCGAGATTACCGTAGCGCGGCACCAGAAACAGGAACGCGATGAACATGAACAGGGCTTCGAACGGCTGCCGCACAACCGCGTCGAAGCGCTGCCAGAAGCCGAACTCGTGGCGGAACTGCTTGACCAGCGAGGCATGCGCCTCGGCCGGGTCACGGACGGTGATCACCACATGCGATGCGCGCTCCGCTATGAACGCCTCGACGCTCGGCTCGATGAACAGGGAAATGTCCTTGACCGCGAGCGTGACTGTGCCGCTGCGCGTCGCCCGTGCCTTGCGATAGGCCCGCAACACGGTGTGGGCAAAGTGTCCCACCGGATCTAGCGTCGCCGGCACGGTCGGTTCGTAGACCGCTCCGTCCAGTTGCTCACCGAGCAGGCGCACCACCAGCGTCGTATTGGAGCGGGCCACGCCCAGCACATAGACGAGGCGGAGGTCGCCGCTCTCAAGCAGCCGGGTCAGAGGGAGCAGGGGGTCGCGCATGGCGCATCGGTAGGGGATGCCGATTTGAAGTCAAGTGCGCACGACGGCTCGCCGCGTTTCGCAGCGAGACTGTGAACGGGGCGTCACAACTTCGTTTGTCACGGCTTTTGTCCGTTGCTGCGCACCGGATCGCGGGGATAGGCTTTCTCCCTTGGGGGATGACGACAAGGCCACGACGCAACCGGAGTTTCCGCGCGGTGAAGAGGCGTCCGCTCTATTCGCGATCGGGACGGCCACGGCAGGCCGGTGCGGCCGCTTTGACGCCGGTGACCTTCAGGCGCTACGCCGATGCACCGCAAGCTCCTGCCGGGCCGACCCTGCGACAGCGCGTGCGGGCATTTTCCACGAAACTGTATGCGCGGCACCCTGGTCCGATCGTCGTGGCGGCGAGCCTGGTTCTCACACTGCTGTCGCTCGGCGCCTATGACATCGCCCGGCCGCCAGCTGTGCCGCTGACCCAGGATCGCTTCAACGAAGCACTGGATCTTGCGCTCGAGGACCGTCCCCGCGCACCTGCGACTGGTGCCCTGGCCTACGCCGCGATTATTCCTTCGGTGGTGCGGGTTGTCGGGTCCGCGACGCTGGCGGAATCGCTGGGGCAGGCACCCGAAACCCCGGCTGAGGCCGACGCCTCCAGGCAGCCTTTCCACGAGCAATATTCCTCGGTCGGCACCGGTGTGGTGATCGACGAGCAGGGCACCATTCTCACCAACTTCCACGTCGCCCGGTCGGCACCGTTCCTGCGGGTTACCTTCGCCGACGGCACCGAGACCGCCGCACAACTGGTCGGCGCTGCGCCCGAGAACGATCTCGCCATCATCAAGGCGCCGATGATCCCGGAAAATGTGCGCCCGGCGGTGATCACATCGAGCGAGACGCTGACGCCGGGCGATGAGGTATTCGCGGTTGGCTTCCCGTTCGGCATTGGACCTTCCGCGTCGGCGGGCGTTGTCTCGGGGCTCAAACGCGAGTTCGCCTCCGAGGGCGACGAGAGCGTCACGCTCAAGGACCTGATCCAGTTCGACGCGGCGGCCAATCCGGGAAATTCCGGCGGCCCGCTGGTCAACCGCGACGGTGAAGTCGTCGGACTGGTGACGGCCATCCTCAATCCATCCGGCAGCCGGGTATGGGCCGGCATCGGCTTTGCCGTCCCGATCGAAACCGCAGCCCTCGAAGCCGGCGAGAACCCTCTTTGATGGAGACGAGCATGGACGACAAGCAAGCCGCCGCATCGCTGATGGAGCAGGTGCTCTATGAGGTGAAAAAGGTCGTGGTGGGCCAGGACCGCTTCCTCGAGCGCGTGCTGATCGCGTTGCTGGCGCGCGGGCACCTGCTCGTCGAAGGCGTGCCGGGCCTCGCCAAAACGCTCACGGTGAACACGCTGGCCGACGTGGTGGGCGGCAGCTTCAAGCGCATCCAGTTCACGCCCGACCTCGTGCCGTCGGACGTGGTGGGCGGCCAGGTGCTCGACCGCGACGGTCACTTCAGCACCCGGCTCGGCCCGGTGTTCGCCAACTTCGTCCTCGCCGACGAGATCAACCGCGCCCCCGCCAAGGTGCAGTCGGCGCTGCTCGAGGTGATGGCCGAGGGCCA
>JBEBHC010000105.1:0-11574 GCA_040081185.1 Devosia sp.
CCGACGATGATCCTGTACAAGGGCGGCGAAGCCGTCGACATGAAGATCGGCGCGGGTACGCCCAAGGCTGGCCTCAGCAAGTGGCTCGAAAGCTACGCCGCGCAGTCCGCCGCCTAAGCATCTTTCAAGGCAATAACCAAACGCCGCTGGTCCATCCGGCGGCGTTTCGTTTTGGGCGCTGCAATTGGAATGCGCTGCCTTTCGCTAAGCCGCGACTCGGCATAGTTTCCATCGTCATCTACCGATGGAGCCCAAGATGGAATTGCAGGTCAACGACGCCAATTTCGGCAGCGAGGTGCTCGGCGCCAGCGAGCCGGTGCTGGTGGATTTCTGGGCCGAGTGGTGCCCGCCCTGCAAGGCCATGGACCCCGTGCTCGATCAGCTGGCCGGTGAACTCGCGGGCAAGGTGAAGATCGTCAAGCTCGACGTCGAGACCAATCCGGGCATCGTGGCGCAGTACAATGTGCGCGCCATGCCGACGCTGATGGTTTTCAAGGATGGCGAGCCGGTGGACATGAAGGTCGGTGCCGGGCAGTCGCGCGTGCAGTTGACCAAGTGGCTCGACCAGTTCGCGTGAGGGCTATGCCGGTGGCGTGCCGTTGCGGTGAAGGACGTCGCCGGCCAGATAGAGTGAGCCGCAGATCACCACGCGGGCGCCGGGTGTTCCGGCTGCCGCTTTGAGGGCAGCCATGACGCCCGGTTTCGGGGCGGCGACCAGTCCCGCGGCGGTGGCGGCTTCGACTATGGCGCCCGCCGGATGCGCGTTGGGTTCGCCGGGAATGGTGAGGCCGAAGACCTTTGGCTGCATCGGCAGGAACGGTTCGATGAAATCCGCCGGCGGGCGCGTGTTCATCATGCCCACGATCAAAACGAGAGGGCGCGGGCGCGCGGCGTTCATTTCGGCAATCGCGGCGGCGAGCGCCGCAGCGCCGTGGGCGTTGTGGCCGCCATCGAGCCAGAGCTCGGACGCGGCCGGCAGCAGATCGCGTAGCTTGCCGGTGAGCGGACTGAGGCGCGCGGGCCAGTCGACCAAGCGCAGGCCCTGGGCAATCTGTTTGTCACTGACCGGCAGATTGAAGTGGCGGACGGCGGCGATAGCCAGCGCGGCATTGTCGAACTGATGCAGGCCGGCGAGCGCGGGCGGCGGCAGATCGAGCAGTCCTGATTCGTCCTGATAGACGAGGCGGCCATCCTGCCGGTAGCCGTCATAGTCGCGGCCCTGCACGAAGGGCGAGATGCGCAGCTTTGCAGCGGCGCGCTCGATCACCGCGAGCCCTTCATCGCGCTGGCGGCCGATCACAGCCGGGCTGCCGCGCTTCAGGATGCCGGCCTTGTGCGAGGCGATCTCGGCGATGGTGTTGCCGAGCCACTTCTGGTGATCGAAATCCACCGGCGTGATGATGACGCCAAGCGGATGATCGACGACGTTGGTCGAGTCGAAGTCTCCGCCGAGGCCGACTTCGAGCAGCAGATAGTCGGCTGGTGTTTCGGCGAACAGTTTGAGCGCGGCCGAGGTGGTGATCTCGAACTGGGTGATCGGCTTGCCGGCATTGACGCGCTCGACCTCTTCCAGCGCGTCGTTAACGCGGCGCGTCTCAACGAGCTTGCCGGCGAGGCGGATGCGCTCGTTGAAGCGCACGAGATGCGGCGAAGTGTAAACGTGCACCCGCTTGCCGGCGGCCTCGAGCATGGCCCGCAGATAAGCGATGGTGGAGCCCTTGGCGTTGGTGCCGGCAACGTGGATGACGGGAGGCAAGTGATCCTGCGGGCGGCCCAGGGCGTCGAGCAGTTTCAACTCGCGCCCCAGGTCCAGATCCATGAACCTTGGATAGAGCGTCGCCAGACGCTTCAGGATGGCATCGGTACGGGACATGGAGGCAGGTCGGCTTTACCGGCTCGGTGACGCCGGAGGGATGTAGCGGATCGGCAGGCGCGAAGCGAGGCCGCCCTACTCGGAAGCGGCGACGGGCATCTCGTTGAGGTCGTCATTGGCCGGCGGCGGCAGGGCGATCGGCTCGGACGGGCCGGGAACCTGCAACTCGGCGGGCGATTCCGAGCGGGTGAGAATTGCCAGCAGCTGGCCGATGGTGGAGCGGAGGTTGTGGCGATGCACGACCATATCCACCATACCGTGCTCGTAGAGATATTCGGAGCGCTGGAAACCCTTGGGGAGCTTTTCGCGGATCGTCTGCTCGATGACGCGCGGGCCGGCGAAGCAGATCAGTGCGCCGGGTTCGGCGAGATGCACATCGCCGAGCATGGCATAGGAGGCGGTGACGCCACCGGTGGTGGGGTTGGTGAACACCACGATGAAGGGCAGACCGGCCTCGCGGAGACGCAGCACGGCGACGGTGGTGCGCGGCATCTGCATGAGGGACAGGATGCCCTCCTGCATGCGCGCGCCGCCGGAAGCGGCAAAGAGCACGAAGGGCGTCTTGCGATCGGCCGCTGTCTCAAGGCCGGTGATGACGGCGGAGCCCGCAGCCATGCCGAGCGAGCCGCCCATGAAATCGAAATCCTGGACGCCGACCGTCACCGGCTGGCTCATCAGCGTGCCGGTCGCTACCAGGACGGCATCCTGCGTGCCGGTCTTGGCGCGCTGCTCCTTGAGGCGATCGACATAGCGCTTCTGGTCGCGGAACTTGAGCGGGTCCTGGGCGACGGAGGGAAGCGGCACAAGATCGTATTTGCCGCCATCGAAGAAGGAGGCCATGCGATCGGCCGCCTTGATCTTCATGTGGTGGCCGGAGCCGGGAACGACCCACTGGTTGGCTTCGAGGTCGCGGTAGAAGACCATCTCGCCCGACTCGGGGTCTTTGACCCAGAGGTTCTCCGGCGTTTCCCGCTTGTTCAGGAAAGACCGGATTTTCGGGGGCAGAACGTTGTCGATCCAGCTCATTTTGGTCCCTTGAGGCCGCGCCGGGCCGCTCTATGGGGCGATTGTGGCGAATATAGTCAGCGCGGGCTCAACGCGCAAACCGCTCCGCTCGTTCGGTGAACAAGTGATTGGCGCCCCGATCAGGCGCGGGCGCGGCGGACGCCCGAGGCGAGGCTGGCGACCAGTGCCGTAACGGCGGGGACGGTTCCAGAGGTTGCCTTGCCGCCATCGAGCGAGTCGCGCACTGCGTTACAGATGGCCGTGCCAACGACGACGCCATCGGAATCGCGACCGATGATCGCCGCATCGTCGGCAGTCTTGATGCCGAAGCCCACGGCGACCGGCAGTGCGATGTGCGATTTGATGCGCTTGACCGCTTCGCCAACCGCGGCGTGCGACTTGATGGCGGCCCCAGTAATGCCCGTCATCGAGACGTAATAGACGAAGCCCGACGTGTTCTTGAGGACAGTTGCCAGGCGGCGATCGTCGGTCGTGGGGGTCGCAAGGCGGATGAAGTTTAGGCCGGCCTCGAGCGCCGGAATGCAGAGCTCGGAGTCTTCCTCGGGCGGCAGGTCGACGATTATGAGGCCATCGACGCCGGATGCGAGCGCATCGGCGATGAAGCGATCGACGCCGTAGATGTAGATAGGGTTGTAGTAGCCCATCAGCAGGATCGGCGTGGCGCTGTCGGTCTTGCGGAATTCGGCGACCATGCCGAGGGTCTTCCTCAGCGTCTGGCCACCGGCGAGCGCCCGCTGACCGGCAAGCTGCACACCGGGACCATCGGCCATCGGGTCGGAAAAGGGCATGCCGAGTTCGATGAAGTCGGCGCCCGCCGCTGGAAGCGATGCGAGAATCTTGCCGGCAGTTTCGAGATCGGGGTCGCCGGCCATGATGAAAGTGCCGAGCGCCGGACGGTTCTGTTTCGCGCAGGCGGCGAAGCGGTCAGCGAAGCGCGTGCTCAATTGGTACCCGCCGCGAGATATTTGGCGACGCTTTCGATGTCCTTGTCGCCGCGACCCGAAAGACACAGGACGATGGTTTCGTCCTTGGCCATTTTCGGGGCGAGCTTCATCACATGGGCGAGGCCGTGCGCGGATTCGAGTGCCGGGATGATGCCTTCGATGCGCGTCAAAAGCTGGAAGGCTTCGAGCGCTTCCCTGTCAGTGACGGGCACATAGGTGACGCGCTTGGTGTCATGCAGCCAGGCGTGCTCCGGTCCGACGCCGGGATAGTCGAGGCCGGCCGAAATAGAATGGCCTTCCAGAATCTGTCCGTCGGCATCCTGCAGCAGGTAGGTGCGGTTGCCGTGGAGGACGCCGGGGCGTCCACCGGTCATCGACGCGGCGTGGCCGTTCTCGACCTCGATGCCGTGGCCGCCGGCTTCGGCGCCGTAGATTTTGACGGACGGGTCGTCGAGGAAGGGGTGGAAGGTGCCGATGGCGTTGGAGCCGCCGCCGACGCAGGCGACCAGAGCGTCGGGCAGCTTGCCTTCGGCCTCCTGGTGCTGAAGGCGGATTTCGTCGCCGATCACGGACTGAAAATCGCGCACCATCATGGGATAGGGATGCGGGCCGGCAGCAGTGCCTATCAAGTAGTAGGTCGTGTCGACATTGGTGACCCAGTCGCGCAGCGCCTCGTTCATGGCGTCCTTGAGCGTGCCGGCACCGGCGGTGACCGGGCGGACTTCCGCGCCGAGCATTTTCATGCGCAGCACGTTGGGCATCTGGCGCTCCACATCGGTGGCGCCCATGAAGACCACGCAAGGCAGCCCGAAGCGGGCGCACACCGTTGCGGTTGCGACGCCGTGCTGGCCGGCACCGGTTTCAGCGATGATGCGCGTCTTGCCCATGCGGCGGGCCAGCAGGATCTGGCCGAGGGTATTGTTGATCTTGTGCGAGCCGGTGTGGTTGAGGTCTTCACGCTTCAGATAGACCTTGGCGCCGCCGAGCTCGGTGCTCAGGCGATCGGCGTAGTAGAGCGGCGACGGGCGGCCGGCATAGTGGGTGCGCAGATCGCCCATCTCGGCGATGAAGGCAGGATCGTCCTTGGCGGTGAAATAGGCGGTCTCGAGATCGCGGATGAGCGGCATCAGCGTTTCGGCGACGAAGCGGCCGCCGTACAGGCCGAAGCGGCCGTCGTCGTCGGGACCCGTGCGTAACGAATTGGCCCCGCTCAACGGCAACGCCTGTACTCCATGCTCAGACGCCGCGGGCACTCGCCATGAATTCGCGGATCAGGTCCGCGGTCTTGACGCCCGGCGCCGTCTCTACTCCCGACGACACATCCACACCCATCGGCTTGGTGGCGCGGATAGCGGCCGCCACTGTCCTCGGAGTGAGACCCCCGGAAAGCATGAAGGGGAGCGCGGGGTCAAGCGCCTTGAGGAGCTCCCAGTCGAAAGTCTCCCCCAGGCCGCCCGGACGGTCGGCACCTTTGGGCGGTTTGGCATCGAGCAGGAGGCGATCGGCGACTTCGGCGAAGGCGGCGACGTGGGCGACATCTTCGGCGCTACCGATGGGGACCGCCTTCAGTATGGCAATACCGGCCTCGTCACGGATGGCCTCGACGCGGTGCGGCGTCTCCGGGCCGTGCAATTGAATCCAGTCTGGGCCGAGCGCCGCGACCTGCGCGACGACCGTGTTGTCCGGATTGACCAGAACGACGCAGGTTTCGACGCGGCCGCGCGCCTGCGAAATGAGTTCGCCGATCGGGTCGAGTTCGAGATGCCGCGGCGAGCGCGGGAAATGCATGAAGCCGACCATGTCGGCGCCGGCATCGATGGCGGCGTCGAGCAGGGCTCGAGTCTTGATGCCGCAGATTTTTATGATGAGGGGGTCGGCCATCTGGGATGGATCAGAACTCAGGACTTTACCAGGTCGTCGATTGCGGGGCCGCTTATGGCGGGGGAACGGCGGATGGCGGCGAGTTCGCGGTTGAGGCGCTCGCTCTCGCGGCGCCAGGTGCGTTCACCACGGCGATGTTGGCTTTGTGCGAACCAGGTGGACACACCACCCAACAGCACGCCGAACAGCAGCACCGTGAACAACACCAGGAACAAGGGCACGCCGATGCCAGGGGCGTTGGCGGCCTCGGCAGGCACGAAGGGATTGAAGTTCAGCACGATGGTCTGGCGGTTGGCGAGGGCGAACACGATCAGCGCCAGGCACAGGGGCACCAGTATGATCCAGCCGACGATGCGCCTCAGCATTGTCCCATGCCCTGCCAGCGGGGGCTCAACTCAGGTGCGGTTGAGCCGCTCGCGGATTTCCTTGCCGGCTTTGAATTGCGGCACGTATTTCTCGCCGACATCGACCTGTTCGCCGGTGCGTGGATTGCGGCCGACGCGGGCCGGACGGTTCTTGACAGAGAAGGCGCCGAAGCCGCGCAATTCGACACGGTCGCCGCGCGCCATGGCGTTGCCGACTTCGTCCAGGATGGCGTTGACGATATTCTCGATGTCACGCTGGAACAGATGCGGATTCTCGTCTGCAAGCTTTTCGACCAGTTCAGACTTGATCATCGCCGCCCCCCGGCGTTCAAACACCGACCCGAAATTCTCAACGGCACCAAAGGTGTTAGTCAACCTGCCAAAGTGACACCAACCCGTCAAGCGACAATGGCCCGGTGCCGGGCGGCAGGCCGATGGCCGATCGCGCCTCTTCGGTGAACCAGCGCATCAGGCCGCGCCAGGCTTCCTCGCGGCGCGGCGACCATTCGACAACCGTCAAATCCTTGGCGACGCCCTTTTCGGCCTCGAGCCATGCGATGGCTTCGCGCTCGCCGCCGACCTGGTCGATGAGTTTGTCGGCAACGCCCTGGTTGCCGGTGACAATACGCCCATCGGCGAGGGTTACGACGGTTGCGCGCGGCAGGCCACGGCGCTCGGCGACGATATCGACGAACCAGTTGAAGCTGTCATCGACCAGCGCCTGCAGCGAGGCGCGCACCTGCGGCGACATCGGCTCGTCGAGGTCGGGTTCGGCCTTGAGGGGTCCGGAGGCGACCTTGTCGAGGTCGATGCCGATGGTTTGCATCAACTTGCTCGCATCGGTGGTCTGCACCAGAACGCCGATGGAGCCGACGATGGAGAGGCGGCGGGCGAAGATGCGATCGGCGGCGATGGCGCTCATATAGGCGGCGGAGGCACCGAGTTCGTCGATGACGGCGACAACCGGCTTCTTCTCGCGCAGGTGGCCGAGGGCCTCGTAGATCTCCTCGCCGCCGGCGGTAGTGCCGCCGGGCGAGTTGATGCCGACGATGACGGCCTTGATGCGGTCGTCGTCGGCCAGGGTCTCGATCAGCTTCAGGCGCGCCGGATCGGTGGTGATGGCGCCATCGATGCGGATGCGGGCGATGGTATCGCCCTCGCCGAAGCGCTGATCAGCCGCAAAGCGGCCGAGCAGAGCGAGGATGGCGATGGCCAGCGCAACAAAGGCGACGAGGCGCCAGCGGCCGCGCGAGCGGCGCAGCAGGCTCGCGGCGGGTATGGCGTGGGACGGATCGACGATGGGATCGGACATTCAGGCCTCGCAACTGAGGCATGCGGCTTAGCCGAGCGCGCAAGCGATTGGCAAGCGCAGCCTCGGTCGCCTCTTGCTCCGGGTGACGACGACGCCGGCATGATGCCTGCTCCGGGCCCAAAGGGTCTGAGGCGCGACGGGGTTGGGCGGTGGCATTAACGCGGCAGCAGCACCCGCACTCGGCTTGCGATTTGCTCGATGATCTCGTCGACTGTCATCGCTGCATTGAGCGTGGCGGCCATACTGATGAATGTGATGGCCGAAATGATCTGCGCAGCGGTCTCGGCGTCCCGCGTGTCGAGGCGTCCGCCACGCGACAACACGGCTGCGATCGCGTGCTCCGTCTCAAGCGTCAGCGCCAACGCGTCCCGGTGGTGCGGCTCCTCAGGATCCCCGAACACCAGCTCCCGCAAATAGGTCCGGCCGTTCTCGACATGGACCCGATTGCACTCGACGATGGGGCGGATAATCGCGATCACCGCCGTCAATGGGTCGGCGCTTGCCGCAGCATCGGCTGTGCCTTTTTCGAGCGCGGCGACATAGCTCGAGTTCTGGACGAGCAGTAGCAACTCGCTTTTGCTCCTGGCATAGAGAAACAGCGTGCCGGTCCCGATATCGGCTTTATCGGCGATCTGCTGCGTGGTGACGGCATCGACGCCGCGCTCGTCGAAGAGGTCGCGCGCCGCGGCGATGATCCGTTCGAGTTTTTCCTGCTTGTTTCGTTCGCGGCGCCCGACCGGTTGTGCCCCGACTATCGCAGTGGACCGCTTCTTCGGAGTCTTCACGCCCTACTCCAGGTAGTGCGGAAGGATCGTTCCGCCGCGCACAAAAGTCAGCGCTCCAGACATCTCGTAGGCATGCACGGCGGAGGCAAAGCGGGCAAGGGAGTCCGAGAGGCTCGCAACCGCGCCGCTCTGGAAGAATGCTGCCTGCGCCGCCTTGTCGGCGAAGCCGAGTATCAGCGAGGCGTGAAACTGCTGGTCCGGCGGATTGTCGTGGGCGACATTGGGCGTATCCCAAAGTCGCTCGCTCCAGGGCAGGAACGTCTGGGTCCTAAGCTCCCTCAGCTTGCCCGCCCCGGCAAGGGCCGGCGCGAGGTCCGAGTTGATGAACGTCCGAAACTCACCGGCACTCACCCCCGCCCTTCGCCGAAGATAGACCAGCACCCGGGCACCGACTGTCTCACCCGACTGAGCAACATCATACCATCGGGACCACCCAGGCAGTCCGATATAGAGAAGCGTTCGCCTGAACACGTTTATCTCGTCCTTGAACGCGAGTTGTGTCTGCTTGCGCCCCAGCACCGGCCCCAGCGGCGACTGGAATGTGACCTCTGCAACGCCGTCGATCTTGCGATCGAGGGGGATGTCGGTTTCGACGCCGCCGATGGCGGGCCACAATCCAGGGTTGATGTCGGACAGATGAATCTGCCGATATTCTTCGAGCCCTTTGCTGGCCGAGATGATTTTCGAATGCGGTCCCTTCCAGTAGCTCATGGCTTTGTCACGAGCCTGGTCCGTGCGCATCCAAAGAGGGATGGAACTCGTGAAGTGCTTATGGACCCCGACCGGCGCCGCTGGTGACCTGTTGCTCATTTGGTGTCCCCTTCAGCGGTCAAGAAATGCAACGGCCGCGGGCGCGAATGTCTCATGGAACTGGAAGATGCCGCCGTGACCGGAGTCCGGGTAGATGATCAGTTCGGAACCCTGGATGCGGCGGTGCATATCCGTCGAGAGAACAGAGGGCACCATACGGTCGTTGTCGCCGTTGGCGATCAGCGTGGGCTGCGTGACTTTGGATAGATCGGCCGGAGCCGAGCGTCCCCAACGTTCAATCGCCTGCAACTGTGTCTGCAGGGCCGAGAGCTTGACGGCTACGTCCCGGTCGACGGTGCGCTCCTTGAGCCGATCGACGAATGCGCGGGCCGCCGGCATGCCGGTGGCATTGCGGTTGAAGAACAGAAACTCCTTGGGGTCGGAGCGTGTGGCGATACCCCGCAGGATGTCGAGATAGGTGACGAGCCTAACCTTGTCGATGTCCTTGCCACCGGCAGGGCCGGTACCGGTGAGGATGAGCTTGCGGACGAGGCGCGGGTACTTGGCCACCAGAGCTTGGGCGACCATCCCGCCAAGGGAGAAGGCGAAGACGTCGACCTGATCGAAGCCCAGAGCCTTGATAAAGATCGCGGCATCTTCGGCCATGGCTTCGACGGTGCCCGGCACCCTACCGCTGGAGGCACCAAGGCCGCGGTTGTCGAAAGTCACGACATGGTGCCCCTTGGCGATGGGGTCGACGATGCGGGGGTCCCAGTTGTCCATGTTTGCGGCCAAGTGGACGAAAAACACGACCGGGACACCACCCCTGGGTCCCAGTTCACGATACGCGAAGGTGACGCCCCCGGCCGTGATCGTGCGTGTCGTCGCGTCCGCGTAACGAGTATTGCGGTCATTCGAGAGGATATGCGTGCCCATGGGAGTCCCGTGCTGCGTGCGCTGCCGACCATCCGGCTGCAAAATATCTGATCATGATCAAATATGATTGTGCTCACTTATTGTCAAGGGCGTGGCAGGGCCCGGGCCTGGGACGTGCAGTCGGCGCGGATCTTCATTTTGAAGCTGCGAACAGTTGGCCGAGATCACGGACGACCAGCCACAACAGAGGACCATGCGCCCTTGTGTTTCGACCACGCCCAAGGAATCATCGGGGAGGGCTGCGAGGGGTAGGCTGGCGATGGACGAGGATGCTCGCATTCGGCGACAGGAGCACGCGGTCGCGCAGCGGTTGACCGGAAGCCTTGAGAACCAGACGCCTATTCCTGAGCCACCCGTCCACCTTCACGGGATGGACCAAGTGTACATCATGTGCCGGTTCGATCCGGCCGATGTGCGACGGAAGGTCCCGGCACAGTTTAACCCTGCGGCGTCCAATTGGGGACTGTTCTCCAGTTATCGAGTCGACCGGGGATGGGGCGTTGCGCCGTTCAACGCGTTCTACAGCTGCTTCGAGATCGAGGGTTATGACTCACCCGAAGGCTTGCCCTGCGTGTATCTCAGCGACGGGTATTACAGCGACCGGGGCTTTGATGTCTGGCGCAATTTCTACAAGCCGGATGTCCGTCCCGGTTGGGGCACCCTGACTCAATCGGGCGACATGCTCATCGCGACCGGGGGCACCGGCGACACAGTGCTGGCCAGATTTGGCGGCCGTCCAAAACCCGGCGCGGGTACGCCTTCCAGCGGCGTCAATCGCTACGCGGGGCCGTTGGCGTCGGGCGGGTTTCATACCGTGCCCGTCAACTTCAGCTGCCATGTGGTCGAGCTCGAAGACGCATTCGTGGAGATTACTCCCGAGGGGCTGGCGGCCGGCCTGCTGCAGCCTATCGAGATCACCTGGCCGGTCCTGTTCCGCGACAACTCGGCCACCATCGGCATCCCTGTCCCGATCGCCGACGGGGCGGGTGCGCACGAAAGTGCGCTGGCGCTGAACCGGGCCGTCGATCTTTTCGGGAGGATGGGCCGCGCCGCGCTGGTCGTCGACTTCGAAGGCCGCGTGTCCCGCGTCAATGCTCTGGCCGAGTCCATGGGGCGCCAGGGGATCATTGCACTGGGCGGCGGACTAACCCTCTTCAGAGGACGCGACCAGATCGCACTCGACCGGCTCATCGGCGAGGCTGCAGCCGGTGGACGGGCGGGTCTCGGCGCGGATCCCATCCTGGTGGAAGGTGGGGATGGGCGACCGCTGCTTGTCCAGGCGCTGGCGCTCGAATCCAATGTCACGGGACAGGCTGCGGTGCTGCTTCTCTTGACGGATCCGGGTGGCGCGAGAGAAGGCAGCGCCGCTCAGGTGCTTCAGCTGCTCGGCCTGAGTCCCGCAGAGTCACGGCTTGCCGCAACCGTGGGCACGGGCACGCCGCCGCGTGACGCAGCAACAGTGCTCGGGATAACCGAGTCCACGGCACGCTCCTCGATCAAGACCATCTACGGCAAGCTTGGCATTAACCGACAGATCGACCTCGCCCGTATCGTCACGCGGCTCGAAGGCATCGTCTGACCCCCAAAATAGGGGATGCGTCCCTCGCCCCTCTGGTTACCCTGCCGGCATTCGACAGGAGGACTATCGCATGAGCATTCGCAGGGCAGCGCTGGCGGGACTTGCCGGCATATTTCTCATCCT
>JBEBHC010000259.1:0-3065 GCA_040081185.1 Devosia sp.
GCGCCGCGTATGCGTATGGAGGATGAAATGCCAAAAGCTCCCGCTCAAGAACCTGCGAAAATTCCTGCGAAGCAAACAGGTGTCGGACAAGTGGCGCTCGATATTTTTGAATACGAAAACTATTACATCCTGAAAGCTCCTATCGCAGGAGTTCGTCTTTCGGATATTGATATTGATATTCAAGACAGCACAATCATCATTCGTGGTGCGCGTCGTCAGACGGATACGATTCCGGATGATCAGTACTACATCAAAGAATGTTTCTGGGGTGACTTCGAGCGCAAAGTGACATTGCCTTGTGCCATTGATCCACGCAAGGTGAAGGCCACCTTTAATAAGGAATGCATCCTGAAGATTTTGGTTCCGAAAGAAGAGAAAATTAAAATCATTCGGATCAATGATTGAGCGGGCGTGAAAAAATGACGATCCAACCTTGCGGGATCGCACCCTGGAAGGGTGCGCTAAATATGGCGTCGAACATGCAGGGGTTATCCTGAGTGTATTTGTAGCCCTCGGAGAGGACAGGGTGTTGAATATTAGGTTGTACATTCAGCGCGGCCATCCTGGCCGCGTTCCCTCATACTGCGCTTTGCCATCTGTGTGCATTCAACTATCATTCCTTTCCTATGACCCTGAAATACCTCTTCATCGTTGGTTTGGTTTTGCTGGCAGCCTGCGGTGGTAGTGCTGCCCAAGGCGCAGCGGATTACGCCACAGCGGTCAAATACATGCACGGACAAGGTGTTGCGAAAGATGAGCAGAAAGCGATGACGTACCTTCAAAAAGCAGTAGAGGCGGGCAGTGACAGAGCACAGCTCGCGCTTGGATATTTTTATCTGCAGGGAACAGGCGGTGTTGCGAAAGACACGGTAAAAGCCGTCGAGTTCTTTACGATGGCAGCGAAGCAGGGCAACCGAGATGCACAGTACAATGTTGGGCTCGCCTACGTGCGTGGCGAAGGAGTAGAGAAAGATTTGGTACAAGCGTACGAGTGGTTTGAGAAAGCTGCATACCAAGACGATGCTGGTGCGCAGTACAACCTCGGTGTCATGTCGATCAATGGTGAAGGACGCGAGGCTGATCCACTACTTGCACACATTTGGTTTAGACTAGCGCATGAAAAAACATACGGTGGTGCAGACAAAGGAATGGAAGCTGCAAAATCTGATATGACTGAAGATCAGATCAAAGAGATTGAACGCGCCTACGCCAAAATTGCACGTAAAATTAGGAAGCCTACGGGCATGTAAGGTGCTGGAGCTTTGTAGTAGTCATAAGAAGCAAGAGCCGCAGGCAAATATGCATACGAGTTTGTGCTGCTCTAAGTGGTGGTTTTTTGTATTGAGAAGTCTGGAATTCAAAGGTTGTCCCCAGCGATCTTGATGATCGCTGAGGACAAGATCGCATCTCTTCGGAGTGCGCGTTATGCAGAGACGGCCTTATGTTTGAGGACGATCCGCACGTTTGTGAGTTGATGCTGCTCAGGCTCTGTTAAGCTCCGTTGAGCTTCAAGCGCCTCAAGGCGCTTCACTTCAGCTTCGAGCTGGTCGATTGACCAGCCCTTCAGGTCTCGAATCCGCATACGAGTGTCTCCGGTTGAGATGTGAATTCTGCAATGACGATCGACATATAACTGCCGATCTACTATCGAATTGCAGACTTCTTAATACGATGGGGTGAATGAGCGGCGGAAAGTTGCATATTCTATGTGCTTCCCTACGGCTTACAAAGGCAAGTCTTCTATTGGCCCGCAAGAGACAGGAACCGCTTTCTACGGCTCATTCAGTGCGGTGGTGTGAAAGAACATTCTGCCAAAGAACCCTCAGTATTCTGGGAGGGGCGGCTTTCCGGATCGAATCTCTTACAGCGCGCCCGTCCCCTGATGCCAGGAGAACTTGCAAAGCGTAAGACGAATAGTGGTGAAGATCATTCTAGACACAGAATAGGCGGCATATGGCCATCGTCAAGTTTTTCAGTCTTTCTCCTTGAACTTTGGCGTAGGCTTGAGGAAACTCCGCAGGTGCGCGTCCTCCTCATCGACAACACCGATTCCTTTACATGGAACCTTGCGCAGCAAATTCGTGCATTCGGTGCCGTGTGTGATGTCGTCGGAAATACTGACATCACCGTTTCCGAGATCATCGCGATGAAGCCAGATCACATCGTGCTGTCCCCAGGCCCAGGGAGCCCTGCGTCCGCCGGTGTGTCACTCGATATTCTTCGTGAGCTCAGCGGATCTATTCCTATTCTTGGCGTCTGTCTTGGACACCAATGCATGGCAGATGTCTTTGGCGGCAAGCAGTACGTTTCTCATGCAGCACAGGTGATGCACGGAAAAACGAGTAGCATTCGCCATACGGGCAAAAGCATTTTTCAGCGCATTCCTTCGCCATTGTTAGCCGCTCGCTATCACTCACTCATCGTGAAGACGTTGCCCAAAGATTTTGAGTTACTTGCATGGACGGGCTCAGGAGCATCAAAAGAAATCATGGCGATGAAACACGCGACACTTCCTCTCATCGGTGTGCAGTTCCATCCCGAATCGTTTCTCACACAACACGGTGAGAAACTCATGAAGAACTTTCTATCGATCTCATGACCGAGCGCACCATCTCTCTCCCCGGCTTTCATCCACTCCGATTTTTTTCGAAACTCCGTCAGTCGGAAGAGCGCATAGTATTTTTCACGAGTGGCCCGTGGACTATTGTTGTGTGGAATCCTACAAAAATGATTCGAGGAGATGATGCAGCGGTCTTTGCTGAGCTCAAGAAACTCCCGGTCGTGAAGTCCGCGTTGCCATTTGCTGGTGGGGCTATCGGATACTGTCCGTATGATGTTGGCTTGAAGATGCAGGGTGTAGCGTCACGGCATCATGCAGCGCTTCCTGAGGCCGTCTTTCATGTCTATGACCATGCCGTTTTGTGGGATGGGAAGGACGTGACTGTTGTTGGTAGTGAAGATTTTGTACGCGATGTTGAGCGTATTCATCTGCGCCCATTTTCTGGCTCCCCTCTCCCTGCTATTGAGTGGAAGTCTGCACTCGCAAAGACTGAGTACCGAAAGAA
>JBEBHC010000260.1:0-3029 GCA_040081185.1 Devosia sp.
GATCAGGCTGGGGCGTCGAGCCTTACTGCAATCGATGATTTTCGGTTCGTCGGTGGGCTTTAGTTGATACAATTTATACTGGCTGTCCTATGAGCGGGTGCGCGATTTCAATCACGGCTCGTAAAACACTTTCCGGGAGACACCCCGAAAACCGTGACGGCGGCGTGTATTTGGGTAAGCGTGGCCGCGAGTGCCCCCTTGACGGAAGCGTAACTACGGGAGCTACGGTAAGGCGTCGCGTGAGGATTTCTCGTAAGGACGAGAACTACGATGTGGGGGCCGTGCGCGGTTTCCACTGCGAGGGCAGCAGCGGGCGGAGGTCGTCGGCGGTGGTCATGGCCGGCAGGCGGCTGAGCACGTCGCGCAAGTAATCGTGGGGATTGTGGCCGTGACGCTGGCAGGATACGACGAGCGAGTAGATCACCGCGGGGCGGTCGCCGGCGTCGGGGTGGCCCACGAAGAGCCAGTTCTTCACTCCAAGTTTGCTCGGGCGGATCGCATTCTCGACGGAGTTGGTATCGAGCTTGGTGTGGTGGTGGCGCAGGTGCGCGCTCAGCGGGGTCCAGTGGCCGAGCAGATAAGTGCAGGCTTGGCCGAGACCCGATCTGGGCAGCACGCGCGCTTGCAGCGCCGTGACGAGCCGGCGGAGGCGGGCCAGCGGCCGGGCAAAGTGTTCCTGCCGCAGCGCGGCGCGTTGCGCGCCGACCTTCGCTTCGTCCCATGCGCGCTCGAGCGCGTAGAGTTGGCCGATCAACCGCAGGACGCGCTCGGCGGTTTTCGGCCGCTCGGCGGCCGCCTCGAAGAAGCGCCGGCGGGCGTGCGCCCAGCAGCCGACCCACTCGACGCCGGGGTGCGTGCGTGCATAGGCGGCATACGCTTCGTAGCCGTCCGACTGGAGCACACCGGAAAAGTCGCCGAGCAAGCGTTGCGCCTCTTCGTGCCGGCGGGATAATCGCCACGTGAAGACGACGTCGCCGCCAGGTCGCGAGAGCGCCCACAGCCAACCCTGGGTGGTCTGGCCGTCCCGCAGATCGGGATCGTTGCAGCGGATCGGCGTTTCGTCGACCTGCACATAACCGCCTTGCAGCAGGTTTTGCTTCATCCGCTTGGTGAGCGGTTCGAGCAGCGCGGTGGCGGTGCCCACCCAATCGCACAGGTTTTGGCGCGAGATCGGCGCGCCCCAGCGCGCCAGCATTTTTTCCTGCCGATAAAGCGGGAGGTGATCGCAAAACTTCGCGGTCAATGCCCACGCGATCAGGCCCGCCGAAGCGAAGCCGCCGGTGACGACACGTTTGGGGGCCGGAGCCAGGAGCGGCGCACGGTTGCGATCCAGACAGTGCCGGAACTTCGGCCGCACGATCTCGCGCTTGAAGAGCTGCGGCGGCGCGACGTCCACCTCGAAGGTCCGTTCCTCGCCGATCTGCTCGTAGAGTTCCGGCGCGGCGCGCACGGCCTCCGGGACGATCTCGACCGTTTCCTTCACCGGCAGGTGCGCGAAGGACTCCGCTGGCAGCGTGCGTTTCGGCGCCGGTCCCGCCGGGCGCTCGTCGGTGATTGTCTCGCTCGGGCGCGACGCGGCGGCGAGCTTTTCGAGTTCGCCGAGCTGCAGCAGCTGTTGCGCGCGGTCGAGGCTTTCGCCCTTACCCGGTCCGAAGAGCCGCTGCTTCAGCCACGCGATCTGCGCACGCAACGCCGCGTTCTCCTCGCGGAGCTGCTGCACTTCAGCGGTGATCGTGATCGCGGCGGCGGCCATTTTACGCGCCGTGAGAACACCGCTTCGTTGTATTTGTTCCTCCCTGACAAACTATTTTTCGTCACGCTCATACCACGGCTTCAGCGAGCCGCGCTTGAGGTCCACGCCGCCGACGAGCAGCGCCAGTGCCTCCGGGGTCAGCGCGAGCTTGCGCTTCGTCTCGCTCGGCTCCGGCCACGAGAAGCGTCCCTCCTCCAAGCGCTTCGCCAGCACCCACACGCCCGTGCCGTCCCAATACAGGAGCTTCAGCCGCGTGCGCTCCCGATTGATAAAGCAAAACACCGCGCCGCTCTTCGGATCTTCCTGCAGGCGTTCGTTCACCGCCGTCCACAACCCGTTGAACGATTTTCTCATGTCCACCGCCTCCAGGGCCACGAAGATCCGGACCGAATGGGGAAAGGCCAGCATGGCGCGTCAGCCCGCAACGCCCGCACCAGCGCGGCCAGTTCCCCGACCCGCTCGCCCCGCACGGTCGTGCCGTCCGGCAGTCGCACTTCCAGGCTGCGCCCTGCGCTCGACGGCAGCGCCACCTCGGCAAATCGCACCGCCGGCTTCGTCACCGCCGTCCCGTGTCCGGCCGCGACCTCCCACCGGTGCAGCCACGAGCAGAACGTCGTGTAGCGGATGCCCTCCTGCCGGGCGAAGGCGCGCCGCGTCAAACCGCTCCGGCGAAACATCGCCAACCACTCGCGCCGCCGCTCCGTCGCAACGTAGCGTCGACCGTCTCGGCCGCGCTTCTCTCCCCTGTCGACCAACTCCGTGCTTACCGTAGTTCCCATCCCTCCACTCTAGCACCGCGGCGTTCCCCTATCTACGGGGCACCCGCGGCCACGCTTACTAGCTCCCGTAGTTACGCTTCCGTCAAGGGGGCACTCGCGGCCACGCTTACACTCTATCACGCGCCGTTCCCCTCGCTACGTGGCACTCGCGGCGTCGCTTACGCAGCTTATAAGCTCCTCGGGCTTCCGGCGTGGAGGCACCCGAGGGACGTTTGCTGTAGTTCCAATCTCATTGCTCACCATTGTGACCTTCGCATTGGTGACCAGCAAGTCCTCATGAGTAGGACCCCGCGCGACGTGTTACGCCTAACCTGATCACAATTATTTTTCTTCTCCCGACTGTGTAACGGTTGGGGTCCACCTCAATATCCTTCACCGCTCTTCTCTTGCTTTCTATATAATCTCCGGCCAACTATTTACAGTCAAAATTATTCAGTATTCTCGGATTTCGACATAACAACGTAATAATCTTTATACGATTTATCGTAATACTGAGC
>JBEBHC010000106.1:0-11452 GCA_040081185.1 Devosia sp.
GCCTCCACTTCCTTCTGCTGCTTGACCTCGGCGACAACCTTCTTGGTGCAGTTGTTCGCGTTAGGAACGCGGAACTGACGCATCAGCGGCTGCTGCGAGAAGGCGTAGAGGAAGGCCTTGCGGAAGTCGTCGCGGTCCAGTTCGGCGTTGACTCCGGTGCCCAGGACCATCGACTCCGAATTGTCGTAGTGGCCCACTTCGCAACGGTTCGACAGACGAACGCATTTATTGGCGAGGCTGCAGATGTCGACCCCGCCGTGATAGACGAGCACGTCGGTGCCGAGCTGCGCTACGAAGAAATCGAACGCCGTGCCGCGCACGCCGATCGTGCCGGTTGGCGTCGTGATCTCGTAGCTGTCCTTGGGCGCGAGACCCGTCGCAAAACGGAATGTGCCGGAGAGCGCGTTGATGGCGAACTTGCCGGCTGAGCCGTCGGCCCGCAGCAGGTAGTCCTCGAGCACAAGTTCGGAGTTCGGACCGACCACCAGTTCGGTCTGATCCTCGAAGAGGATCTGAACCAGTCCGGTGTCGTCGGTAATGACCCTGTCGCCGATGTTGAGATCGTAGCCGACCACCAGGGTCGTCGTTACGGAGCCGACTTCCACCGAGGCGTCGGTCTTGACCCCCAGTGCGGTACCCGTCGCCAGTACGGGAGAAGCCGCAAACAACGCGGCAAGAAAGTACACTGCGCGGAAAATACTATTCGATGCGGGCATAACACACCCCCAAGCCCTGAGCGCATCAACACTTCATTAACCTATCGCAGCTTGGCGATATGTCAAAGGACACAGGGGGAACGGGTTAATCGTCAGGGGCCAGTTAGCCGCGGCCGCCTTCCTTCATCAACCGGCTCTTCTCGCGGTTCCAGTCACGGTTCTTTTCGGTCTCGCGCTTGTCGAAGCTCTTCTTGCCTTTTCCCAGTCCGATCAACAGCTTGGCGATGCCGCGGTCGTTGAAGTAGAGCTTTAGCGGCACGATGGTGTTGCCGGCGCGCTCGACGCCTTCTGCCAGACGAGCGAGGTCCTTCCGGGACACCAGCAGCTTTCGCGGGCGCTTTTCGACGTGGTTGAAGCGATTGGCCTGAAGGTATTCTGGGATGTGCGCGTTGATCAGCCAGAGCTCACCGCGCTCCGGCGATGCGTAGGCCTCGGTGATCTGTGCCTTGCCAATGCGCAGCGATTTCACCTCGGTGCCGGTCAACATGATGCCGGCTTCCAGCGTGTCGAGGATTTCATAATCGTAGCGGGCGCGGCGGTTCTCCGCCACCGCGCCGGTGGTGATCATGTGGGGCTTTGCAGGTGCCTTGGCCATGCGGGCTCCTTAGCCCAAGAGCGTCGGCCGCGCTAGTTCAACAGGCCCGCGTGAGCGAGAGCGACGTCGATCGCCTGCTCGTTCGCCTTGCTGATGTCGGCGAGCGGCAGACGCAGTTCGCGTCCGCAGAGGCCGAGCCGGTGTGCCGCGTATTTCACGCCGCCGGGATTGTTCTCGAGGAACAGGTTCTTGTGCAGGTGGACCAGCTTGTCCTGCAGCATCAGGGCGGCCTGGTAGTTCCCCTGCTGGCACGCATTCTGCAACTGGGCACAGAGCTTGGGCGCGACGTTGGACGTCACCGATATGCAGCCGGTGCCGCCATGGGCGTTGAAACCCAGAGCGGTCATATCCTCGCCCGAAAGCAACGTGAAGTCCGGACCGAGCTTTGCCCGTGTCAGGCTGGCCCGCTCCATGCTCGCCGTCGCATCCTTGACGCCGGCGATGTTGGAATGAGCGTCGCGCAAACGGGCGATGGTGTCGACGGTCAGGTCGACGACGGTGCGGCCGGGGACGGAATAGAGCACGATGGGCAGCGCAGTCGCCTTCGCCACTGCGGAGAAATGCTGGAACAGCCCCTCCTGCGTCGGCTTGTTGTAGTAGGGCACGACCGACAGAACGGCATCGGCGCCGACGTCTTCGGCAAAGCGCGCGAGCGCCACCGCTTCGGCGGTGGAGTTCGAACCGGCACCGGCGATCACCGGCACACGGCGCTCGGCCACTTCGACGCAAATCTCGATGATGCGGCGATGCTCCTCGTGGGTAACCGTCGGGCTTTCGCCTGTGGTTCCCACCGGCACCAGCCCGTGCGTGCCCTCTTTGATCTGCCAGTCGACGAAGTGCGAGAAGACTTTCTCGTCCACGGCCCCGTTGGCGAACGGAGTAAGGAGTGCCGTGATCGATCCTCTCAGCATTTCAGGTGTGTTCCTCGGTTGGATGCCCGTTTGCCGGGCGTTTCATGGCTTGCTGCCAGATTGTGGCCGCTTGCTTGCCTAGCCTGAGCCACAGTCGCGCACCATAGTTTCTCCAGTCCGGCGCGACAAGCAGAGAGCCGCCGGACGTGTAGCAAGGCCTGAGCGGCAAGAATTTGTTCACCCTGGACGCGCAGAGTCCGGGGATGCTGCAAGGGACGGGGCACCTTGTTGGGTTTGTGCTGAGGACCAACGGGACCATTCGATGTTCACTGCGAGGGGGGCGCGCAACAGCGCCCTTGCCGGCCTGCTGGCCGTCGCGCTGATCTGCTGTAACAACTTGCCCGCCGCCGCTGCAACGGACGGCGTGGATCCCGTCGTCACCGGCTCCGTCGCACCCTCCGCCCCGATGCCCATCGACCCGCACGGCAGTGCCGAGTTCCGCACCGCCCTCGACCTGATCCGCTCCGAGCCGGCACAGGCCTATGATCTGGCGAGTGAGCTGCCAAGCGATTTGGAACGTCGCACGGTACAATGGGCGGCGATCACCTACGGCAGCGGCAAGGTGCCCTACCCGTCCGTGCTGGCCTTCATGAAAGACGCACCGGATTTCGCCCTGCCCGATACATTCAAGACGCTGCTCGAGCAGGCGCTGCTCAAGGCCGATGCCGGGGACGACGAGATCATCAAGTATCTGGGCGGCAGCATGCCCAATACGCTCGACGCCAAGATTGCGTTGGCGCTGGCCTATGTTGCGGACGACCAGTTGGCCCGCGCCAAGCGGATCGCCAGCGATATCTGGGTTACAGAGTTCCTCGATCGCAACAGCGAAGACAGGGTCTACAAGAAACTCGGCAACCTGCTGACCCCGGCCGACCACTGGGCACGCGCCCAGCACTTGATGATGCACGATCGCGCTGCTGCGGTAGAGCGGCTGCTGCGGTTTCTCGATCCCCGGCAGACCTCGCTCGCGGTAGCTCGCAACGCCGTGTCGCGCAATGCGAGCAACGCCAAGGCGCTGCTCGACCAGGTCGACATCAAATACCAGACCAACCCCGTTTACATCTTCTCCAGGGCGCAGCGCGCTCGGCAGTTCGAGCTCTGGGACGACGCCATCGCATGGCTCGACAAGGGCGAGTCGACCAGCATCGACGCCGAGGAGTGGTGGTACGAGCGGCGCACGCTCATACGCCAGCTGCTGGCACACTATACCGCCGGACCGGAAGGGCGGCTCGTCGAGGCGCGCTTCCACGCTGGCTGGATCGCGCTGAGCTTCCTCAAGGACGCCAAGGCTGCCGAAAAACAGTTTGCGGCGATGACGACCATTTCCACGCTGCCCGACTCGGCGTCGCAGGCCTGGTACTGGCTTGGCCGGGCGCGCGAGAAACTCGCCGACTCCGAGGGCGCGAGGGCCGCCTATGGCAAGGCGGCGCAATACGGAACTATCTACTACGGGCTGCTGGCGCGCGGTGCGCTTGGGTTGAAGCCCGTCGAACTGCGCGACATGCCGTCGTCCGAACAGAGCGCGGTCGCATTCGAAAATCGCGAAGTCGTTCGCGCAGTTACCCTGCTCGACGAGAACGGGCACGACGAGTTGGCGACGCCCCTGCTTCGCAACCTGGCACAAGGGCTGACCGAAGGCGGCGAACTGCTGCTCGCAGCCCGCATGGCGCAGGACATCGGCGCGCACCACCTTGCCATCTCGATTGCCGACATCGCCGACAAGCGCGGCGCGCCGCTCGACTTGTTCAGCTTCCCCAAGGACGGGCTGCCCAACACAAAGCTCGCAGAAATCGACAAGGCAGCCATCTATGCCATTACCCGGCAGGAAAGCCGGTTCCAGATTGATGCCGTGTCGTCGAGCGGAGCGCGTGGGCTG
Source organism: Devosia sp. (assembly GCA_040081185.1). Classification (GTDB taxonomy): domain Bacteria; phylum Pseudomonadota; class Alphaproteobacteria; order Rhizobiales; family Devosiaceae; genus Devosia_A. The sequence continues at coordinate 4,099 of JBEBHC010000106.1, forward strand.
ATGCAACTCATGCCGGCCACGGCAAAGGAGACGGCCAAAAAAATGGGCGTCGACTACTCTCCGGGCCGCCTGACGACCGACGGCGCCTATAACGCGCAGCTCGGCTCAGCCTATCTCGCAGCGCAATTGGCGACATATGACGGCTCGCTCGTACTGGCCGCGGCGGCCTACAATTCCGGTGCCGGCAACGCCAACAAGTGGATCGCCACCTTCGGCGACCCGCGCGACGAGACGATCGATCCAGTGGTGTGGGTAGAGCTCATCCCGTTCCAGGAGACGCGCCAGTACGTAAAGCGCGTGCTCGGCAACTACCTCGTCTATCGCGCACGGCTGGGCCTCGACGATATGACGTTTATGGAAGCGCTCCGGCATATTTCGGGCTAGCGGCCAACTCCCCTGCCTTGCTAAGCCAAGCCTATGGCAAAGGCGCGCACCATTCCCCCAGACCACAAGGCCTTCGCGACGCTGCCGGTGCAGATGATCACCGTCGGGCCCGCGTCCGAACAGGTGGCCGTGCATGTCGCGGGCCGGCTGCTGCCAACGCGCCTGCCGCTCATCTGCGTGCCGGGCTACCAGCGGAACATGTCGGACTATGCCAGCTTCCTGCGCCTGGTGCGCCGGGGGGACGAAGACGGCATGCCGATGGTGCTCGTCGATCTCAAGGGTCGTGGTCGCTCCCGCGATCGCAAGCGGCCGGCCGACTACACATCCATCAACGACGCCGCCGACCTGGCGGAAGTGCTGCACGCTCTCGCCATCCCGCGCGCCGTGTTCGTCGGCCAGGGTTACGGCGGACAGGTGCTGATGGCACTTGCCGCGCGGCATCCCAGCATGATCGCAGGCACTGTGCTGATCGATGCGGGCCCGGTGAACGATGCCCGTGGTGTCGTTCGCCTGCGCAGCATGCTCGACGATTTCGAGGGGGTGCGCAGTGTGCAGGGACTGCGTGCCATCCTGCGGCGCGTGCTGGCTGCGGACTTTCCCGGGTTGAGCGAGTCGGCGCTCGATGAGATGGCGTTCCGCACGCACTACATCGACAAGCGCAACCGGGCCATCAAGCTGTTCGATGCGGCGCTGGTGAGGCTGCTCGACGGTTTCGATTTCGACGACGTGCTGATGGCCCAGTGGCCGCTGTTCGATGCTCTCGCTTCGGCCCCGCTGATGATGATGCGTGCACAGTTGACGCAGCAGCTTCGGCGCGAGACCTTTGATGAGATGCTGCGTCGGCGTCGCGATGCGGAAGGGTTCATCATCGAGAACCAGGGCTCACCTGCCCTGCTCGATACCGACGATGACGTGCAGCCGATCGCCGATTTCATTCGCCGTCTGCCCGTGATCAGAACGCCCGCAGCAGCCGCCTAGCGATCGACGCCCTCGGGCAAATCCTTGATCGGCTTCCGCACGGGCTTGCGGACGTTCCACCCCCCCTCGATGGCGCGCATCGCCGTTGCCTCCGCGTCCTCGTCGGACACCTCGCCTTGTGGACGGGATGCAGCGGGAGCGGCGGGCATCGGGGAGGTCGGCATTTGAGCCGGACCCTCGACGCCCTGCTTCGACCACAGCTCACCGGCGCGCGACGCTGGCCGCAGGTCGGGCCGGGTGCGCGTTGTCACGTTGGGTATTGGCGCTGGTGTCGCGACGGGTGGCAGTGCAGGCTCCGCTTGCTCGGGCTGCGCATCGACGACAAGCGTGGGCGCCGCGATTGAAACGAAGGGCGGCGCTGCCGGAGGGTCGGCTGGCCGCGCAGTGGCCTCGATCACGACCGGTTCGGCAGACGGCGGCTCAGGCTGAGGCTCGGCCCTTGCGGCGGCGGGACGTGCAAGGAAAGGCGGCAGTCTCTCAACCGACGGCACGATCTTCTCGACTGACGGCGCGGTCCCCGCAATGACCATGGCATCGACGATCGTCGGGGCGACGGGCTCAGCAGGCACGACCGAGGCCATGACGATGGCAGGCGCCAGGTCACCGGGCTCGAGCTCCTCTGCGGCTGAGGGGCGAAGAGGAACGACGTCGGCGAGCAGTTCGGCGAAACCGGGGAGCGGCAGCGGCACCGTCGGTTCGGGAGCAGCCAGGGGACGCATGGGAGAAATCGGCCGGGGCGTGGCAACCACGACGGCCGCGATTTGCGCAGTCTCAGATGTCTCGTCCGATACCGCTGGGGCAACATCTTTGGGGGACGCCATCGCGACTTCCAGGTCCTGCAGGAAGTCCTCCGGGAGCCTGCCCTGCGGCGGCGGTGCCGACAGCGCCGCCATCTCCGCGGCAGCGCGCTCGGCTGTTTCGGCCGCTACCGTCTCTGCGAGTGCAGCCGCAATCGCCGGCTCGAGCGTAGGCTCCCTCACAACCGCCTCGATGGGTGCCACGGCGACCGCCACAGCCGCCGCTTTAGGCCGCTTCGGCAAGCGCACACGTCGAGCAGCGAAGCCGACAAACCAGCCGACCTGATAGGCGACCAGCAGCAGCAGAGCGGTCTCGATGACGTGGATCAGATTGGGCACTGGTCAGTTGCCTTCGGGCTTGCGCCGGGTGCCGCCGTACCAACCGGCGGCTGCACCGATGACGAGGGCACCTGTCAAAAAGGGCCAATAGATCTCGAGCAGATATACCAACGAGTCGAGCGACATTCTAGTCGCCTTCAGTGATTGTGAAAGCGATTCGACGGTTGGCCTGCTTTCCGTCGCGCGTCTCATTGGACGCAATCGGCATGCTCTCGCCGTATCCTTCGGCGTAAAGTCGCTCGATCGCTACGCCGCGCTCGATCAACGCTTCGACCACCGCCTCTGCACGCGACACGGACAGTGCGAGGTTGATCTCCTCCGGTCCATCCGCGTCTGTATGGCCTTCGACGTGTACTATCGCGTCGGGACAAATCCTCAGGTCGACAGCAAGTTCGTCAAGCGCCGTGGTCGACGTGTCGGCAAGCCTTGCGCTGCCGGACTGGAAGACGATGACATTTCGCGCAGCGAGGGCGTTGACCGTATCTCGACACAGATCAACTGCGGGGACGAGATCAACCTTGACCGACCAATCCACGCTCGAGGGGAGCGCCTCGACGCTCGCAACCACCGCATTGCGTATCGTCTCATCGGCTGCCTTGCCGCTCAGCCACCAGCGCTTGCCATCAAATCCGGACCGTCCCTCGACGAGTTGGTTCACACCGGCGATCGCAGCCATCGCGTTGGTAATGAATTCTGGCGGCAACTTGGGATCGATAGTTACAGCTTCGGTGGCCACGTTTCCAGCAACGACGCCGAAGTAAGACCGTGCCGCTTCGGCCGGCACTGCGCCGGACAGCGCCACGCCCTGCCCGCGTTGACGTGCTGCTTCGAAAACCAGCGAAGCGGGAACGGGCAGCGGAGGATCGGCCGGCGCTGCGGAGGGCGCGGCCACCGGTACAGGCTCAGGCGTCGACACTTCCGCCGGCTCTTCGACAGAAGGCACCGCTTCTTGTGCTGCCGATGCGGGCTGTTCGGCCGACGGCTCTGGCGATGCGCTTGACGGAGCTTCTACTGCTGGCTGTTGCGGTGGCTCGAGGCTGATGATGGTCTCGTCAGTCGCAGGCGTCTCTTCCTGCGACGAGACCTCAGCGGTCTCGATGGGAGCCGAGATCTCATTGCGCCATTGCGTCCCGGCTCGGCTGCCGCCGAGGAGAGCCTGGCTCGCGGCCTCGCCTTCGTCGGCGCTCAGCGCATTGCCGGACAGCGACCACTGGCTGCCGTCAAAGCTCGCCTTGCCTGATGCGAGGTGGCTGAGAGCAACCAGCCCGGCTAGCACATCATCCGAGAAGCCCGAGGGTTCGCCCGATGCGACTTCGGTAGAATCGCGATTCACTGTGCCGGCGCGGGTCGCGACGAACTTGCGCAATGCGTCGCTCGGCATGTAGCCCGCCAGAATCACGGTGCCATCAGCGGCCTTCTCGGCGCTCCAAAGATAGGGCGAGACCACCGGTGCCGCTTCGGGAGCCTGAATGGTGACGCGCCACTGAGCCGGATCGGTCTTGCTGCTGAGCCGGTCCTGCACTTCGACACGTGCCCGTGCGTTGCTTGCGCTGCCCGTGAGCGACCACGTGGTGCCGGAGACGGTGAGCGCGCCTTCGTCGAGAGCGAGCAGAGCCTCGAGCCCGGCTAGCGCATTGCCGATGAAGTTCTCCGGCGCCCCGGCTCCAAGCCCCGATGGGTCGATGGTATCGGCCCCTGCTTTCACCGCGAGGTAGCTCTTGAAAGCCGCGCTCGGTGAGAAGCCGGTAAAGGTGATCCGTCCATCGAGCGCGCGCTGAGCGCCCCATACGTAGGGGTCGATGATTGGCAAGGCGGCTGGCGCGGGTGCCGGGGGCAACGTCACGGCGTAAGTCCAGTTGGCTTTCCGCAGTCCGGCGATCGAAAACGCTGCGTCGGCTGCGTAAGCCTTTTGCGCCGTATCGACATTTCCCGTTAGCGACCAAGCCGCGCCATCGAACGCCAGCGTTCCGGTATCGAGCAGCGACAACACTGCGAGGCCGCTCCGTGCCGCGACTGCGAATGTGTCCGGCGCGCCGTCGGCGATGACAGCGGTGTCAGACGCTACGGCGTCGATCTCGTCGAGCAGCGCCGATCGCACCGCCTCGTCGGGGACGAAGCCATTGACACTGGTGGCGCCATTGGCGTTTCGGATCGCACTGAAAGTGAAGGGGTCGGCAACCGGCGGTCGGATCTCCGATTGGTCCAGCGACAGACCGGCCGGGGCACTTTTTTCGACGAGAGCGCCGACTTCGGTCAGATCAGCGAGCGTGATTGCCCGGCCAGTGAGGCTCAGCCGGTTGGCGGAAAGCGAAAACTCGCCTTCGCTGAGATGCGCAAGGGCAGCGAGACCAAGGTCAAGTGCATCGGAGAATCCTTCGGGAGCGCCACGGCCAAGGTTCAGCCCAGTGACGTCCGCTCCCTCGATCGCCGTGAGTTTGTCTCGCGTAGCGCCATCGGGCACGAAGCCGAGGAAGCTGATGCCATCGGCTGCCTTGGTGGCCGAAAAAGAGAAATCCACGATGCGCGGCGGTTCGAGGGTCACAGTGCCGCCTATCGCGTTCACAGCCTTCGTGACGGCGATCGCGGCGTCCGCAGTAGCGGGGGCGCCTGTCAGCGATATTGTGCCGTCCGAGATAGTGGCGGTACCCGACTCCAACTGCAGAAGAGCCTTCAGCAGAATCAGAGCATTCGCGTCGAACGCTTCAGGGGAACCTGAGGCGACTGACATGTCCGTGCTGACGGTGACGCTTGATACGGCCGCCTTGAGGTTGGTGGCCAGGTCCGGCGTCTCAGCGAACCCCGTGATCGTCGCGACCTTCCCGTCGAAACTGGCGGTCCAGGTGAACGGACTGACGACTGGAGGGGTGATCGCTATCGCGGCCGTCGTTACGCCTGCAGGCACGCTATTCTGCAGATTTGTCAACGACTTGTAGGAAGCGGGCGACTCTGCCCGCCCGTCGATTGTCAGGGCCAGATCGGCGAGTTTGACCTCGCCCTCATCCATCAGCTTGAGTGCATCGAGGCCAAAGACCGCTGCGCGTGTGAAGGTCGCGGAGTCGGGGCCGCCGGAGAGGAGGCGGGTTCTGTCGGTGGCGTTGGGGGCGGCGGCGAGGATGGCCCGGTGGCTCGATTCATCGGGGAAGCCCCCGGAAATGCTGATGTTTTCGCCGTTGTTGCGAATTGCGACGAAGGGGAATGGGGAGACGACTTCCGCGAGAGTCACCATGGAGTTGACCAGGCGGATGCCGTGAACTTCTGCCAGGCGCGCCGTGACTGTGTCGATGTCCGATTGCATGGTGGCGACGCCGGTGAGAATCGCGTCCCGCCCTTCAACGGAGACCCCGGCCCAGGAGAATTCGGTGGATGCGATCGCGGCATCGGCGCGAGCGGTGAGATCCGAGCTCAGCGATGTGCCGGTGAGTGCGATGGCGAGAGCGGTGCCGCCACCGACGGTGACGATGGCCGGAACGAGCCAACGCAAAAAGGTGTTGCCAGCCAATGATGCCCCCGATGCCGCGCGCCCGGACCCGTCGCGCCGGTGCGATAGCAGGATCGGCCGTCCGAGAAAACCGGTCTATCCGCCTGTATATCGGCAATATTTTGACGCGCGCCGCACCGGCTCGCAAAAGCAGAAGGGCCCGGCAATGCCGAGCCCTTCCCGTAACCGCTGAAGCGGAAACTTATTCGATCGTCTTGGACATCGTGGTGCCAAGCTTGAAGGCACCAAGAGTGTTGGCCTCGGCCGAAGCAGTGGCCGTGAAGCCGCCGCCCGGAGCCCAGGTCAGCTCGCCCTTGCCGTAGAAGAGTTCGGCACCGAGATCGTCGCCAACCCAACCGGCTTCGGCAGTTGCCGAGAGACCTTCGGACACGTCGGCAGTGACGCCAACCGCGGCCTGGAGAGTCTGGTCGCCATCTTCTTCTTGCCAGAAGCGCACGCCACCGCTGACGGACACGCCGTCGTCGATCGCGGCAGTGATGCTGCCGCCAAGGCCGAACTGCATATCGTCAACCGGGGTGTCATCAGCTTCACCCGACACCGCGAGGGTGATCGTGTCGAAGGTGATGGACGCAGAACCGAGGATATTCCAGTAGTCTTCCTCAGCCGCGATCGCGCCGACAACCTTGACGGTGTCGAACGTGCCGGTGAAGCCGGCATGCAGGAACCAGTCAGAGAAGCCGCCCGACAGGATGTCGTTCACGGCGAACGACGCGTGGGCCGAGACGGTGTCGCTGGCATAGGCCAGGACGCCAACGGCAGTACCGTTGTTGTTCAGGTCTTCCAGAGCGCCACCGATGGAGAGGCCGTTGCCCATGTCGTGAACGACCTGGAGCACGATGCCGCCCGTATCCGGACCGGTGTCGAAGCCGACGCCGGCATCAACCATCTGCGAATTGAACAGGCCGAGCCAGTTCAGCGGCTCGTCGTCGTCGGTGTTGAAGATCGAGCCCTTCAGACCGGCCATGATCATCGTGGTATCACCGATACCAACCCACAACTCGTTCAGGAAAACGCTTTCCAGATTGTTGTTGTTGAGATTGGCAGCGTTGAAGCCGAGATTGACGACGGCAACGGCGGGGCCGAAGTCGCTGTCGGCAGTCGCCTTGAACTGGAGGAAGCCGGTGACGGTGGTGTTCCAGTCGTTGGGCCCGACGCCTTGGTCGAATTCGACCGTGTTGTTGGTGATCTCGTTACGCGCGTCCGGATCGGGAGCGGTAGAGAAGTCACCCCAATCGAACTCGAAGTTCACTTCACCCGTGATAACGAGGCAGTTGGTATCCGACGAAATCGTCAGACCCGAAAGACCGAGTGCATCGCAGACGTCCAGAGACGTCTCAACACCCAAGTCGGTAGCGAA
>JBEBHC010000012.1:0-39047 GCA_040081185.1 Devosia sp.
GATGTCGCCATGCACCGACAGCATCATTGCGAAAGCGCGGTCATTCGATTCCTCCTCGCTGTGGAAGCGCAGATTTTCGAGCAGCACGACGCCGCCCTCGGGCAATGAGCGGGTCCAGCGTTCGGCCGTTGCGCCAACGCTGTCGGGCACGAACCGCACGCTGCGATTGAGCCCATCGGCGAGCGCGGCCGCCACCGGGGCAATCGACATCACCGGGTTGACGACACCGCGCGGCCGGTCGAGATGGGCGATAATCGCGACCCGCGCTCCGCGGGCCAGAAGCTGTGAGACCGTTACGACGCAGCGAATGATTCGCCCGCGGTCCGTGATCGTCGTGCCTTCAAACGGCACGTTGAGGTCAGCGCGCAACAGAACAGCTTTGCCGTCGAGTGGTGCATCGCGGAAATCAGGAAGCATCATTGCCGCACCGCCCTACGAACTGCGCCGCTTGCGTTCCGTCAGCTGCAGGATAAGCGGCGTCAGGATGAGCTGCATCGCGAGGTCCAGCTTGTTGCCGGGCATGACGATGGTGTTGGCCCGCGACATGAATGAGTCGTGGATCATCGACAGCAGATAGAGGAAGTCGATGCCGCGCGGGTCGGCGAAGCGGATTACCAGCATCGACTCGTCGGCCGTGGGGATCCACCGCGCAATGAACGGGTTCGACGTGTCGACCACCGGCACACGCTGGAAGTTTATCTGCGTGCGCGAGAACTGCGGGGTGATGTAGCGCACATAGTCCGGCATGCGGCGGAGGATGGTGTCCATTACCGCCTCGGCAGAGTAGCCGCGCGTTGCCTTGTCCCGATGAATCTTCTGGATCCATTCGAGGTTGATCACCGGTACGACGCCGATGCGCAGGTCTGCGTGCTTGGCGACGTTGGCCGTCTCGGTCACGGCGCTGCCGAATAGCCCTTCGTAGAACAGCAGGTCCGAGGGCTCGAACTCACGCCACGGACTGAAGCTACCTGGCGGCAGATTGAACTGCGCCGCCTCTTCGTCGTCGTGCACATAGGTGCGTGTCCGCCCGGTCCCGGCGCGGCCATACTCCTCGAAGATGTCGGCCAGGATCCCGAGCTCGTTTGCCTCGTTGTTGAAATGCGAGAAGTTCGGATTTCCCTTCGCCTGCTCGTCGGCAATCTTGGCCTTCATTGCCGCTCGGTCGTAGCGATGGAAGGCGTCGCCTTCGATAAAGGCGGCGTTGACGTTCTCGCGCCGGAAGATGAGCTCGAAAATGCGCTTGACCGACGTCGTGCCCGCGCCCGAGGAGCCGGTGATGGATATGATTGGATGAGCTGCGGTCACGGCATCAGTTCCTGAACAAGCCGCGGTTGACGAACAGAGGCGAGCGGAGGCCGACAAGATTGGCGTCCGCCTGGTAGCGCGTCACTTCCATCACCTCGTGGCGTGACCCGAACACCAGCGGTACCTTCTCATGCAGCGAGGTCGGCATCCGCTCCAGAATGGGGTTCTTGAGGTCGGTCGCGAGGCCACCCGCCTGCTCTACCAGCATGGCGACGGGGTTGGCTTCATAGACCAGACGCAGCCTGCCGTTGCCGTATCCTTTGCGGGCATCGCCGGGGTAGAGGTAGATGCCGCCGCGGATGAGTATGCGATAGGCATCGGCAACCATGGATGCCAGCCAGCGCATGTTGAAGTCGCGCCCTTGTGGGCCCGTGGCCCCCTGCTGGCACGCATCGACATAGTGGCGCACGCCGTCGTCCCAGTGCCGGTAGTTCGACACGTTGATGGCGAACTCCTGCGTCGAGGGCGGGATCGCGAGGCCTTCGTAGGCCCGCACGAACGTGTCGAGGCGCGGCGAATAGACGAAGATGTGCGTCCCGGCGCCCAGAGTGACTGCGAGTGCGAGTTGCGGCCCATAGACAAAGAATCCAGCCGCGAGTTGCCGCAAGCCCGGCTGCAGGAAGCTTGTCAGCCCGTGCGGGTCGGTGTCGGTGGCCACCGGCAGGAGCGAGAATATGGTCCCGATCGACAGGTTCGTATCGATGTTGGAGGAACCGTCCAGCGGATCGACCGCGAGCGCCAATGGCATCGACTTGTTGAGGACGACCGGATGCTCGATCTCCTCGGACGCGTAGTAGGCCACCGGCGCCGAACGCACCGCCTCGAGCAGCAGCGCGTCGGCATGGAGGTCGAGATCCTTGGCCACGTCGCCGCCTGCGCCGGCAGCGCCGCGCGTCGCGGCAAAGGCCGTTCCGAGCGCACCCAGTGTCACGGCATTGCGAATGGCGATTGCCCCTTTGGCCATCGCCTCAAGGGTCGCGGCGACCGCCGCGGCATGTGGCAGGTCGCTCGCGGCGTGATCCTCAAGATGCTGCGCCAGACTGTAGGTCGGCATGACGGGTCTCCCTACCGAGCGGTCTTTGCCGCTCTGGTTCGACCCCTCATCGGCGCCGATGACCCACTCAGATTGCCTTCTTTCTCATAAGTAAAATTTGTTCTCTTTACTCACACTATAAGCCAAACAAATATAGTCGCATGTCCGAATTCTCCCTCCGCCAGCTCCAAGTCGTTGCTGCTATTCACCGCGCTGGCAAAATCGTTCACGCGAGCAAGCAGTTAGGCCTGACCCAACCCGCCGTCTCCCTGCAATTGCAGGAGGCAGAGTCGCGGGCAGGCACGCCGCTGTTTCACCGCACCCCCGATGGGATGCGTCCGACCGCCGCAGGCGAGGCCGTGATCGACGCGGCCCTGCTTATCGAAGAGCGCCTGCGGATCCTGTCGGACGAGATGGCGGCCATCGCTATCGGCCGAAGGGGGCGGCTCCGACTGGGCGTGGTCTCCACCGCCAAGTACTTCGCCCCGCCGATGATTGCAGCGTTCATGCGCGAGCAGCCCGGCGTTGAGATCTCACTGTTCGTTGGAAACCGCGCCGAAACTATCAACAACCTCAGGGATCGGCGCGTCGACGTGGCGTTGATGGGGCGGCCACCGCAAGAATTCCCGGTGCGTTCGGTGCTGTTCGGCCAGCACCCGTTCGTGATCGTCGCACCGCCCTCCCACCCGCTCGCGCAGGAGAAGGGCATCGTCAAGGAGCGCATCGCGGCGGAAAGCTTCCTCATCCGAGAGGCCGGCTCGGGGACCCGGCTGGCGCTCGACATGTACCTGAGCGAGCTGCCCGGACGCCTCGACGACCCTGGAACCGAGATGGGCTCAAACGAGACGATCAAGCAGGCGGTAATGGCGGGGCTCGGCATCGCGCTCATCTCGGGGCACACCATCGCGCTCGAGCTCGAGCTCGGGCGTATCGTCGTGCTCGACGTCGAGGGCATGCCGATAAGACGGCAGTGGTTCCTGGTCTCGCGTGCCGACCATGTGCTGACACCGGCCATGACGTCCTTCGAGGATTTTCTCCAGTCAAAGGGCCGGAGTTTTCTGCCGCAGGTCGCTGGAACCTGACCGATGGACGAGCGAAGCGGTCGCATGGCAATTTGGGTCAGCGGCCTCAGGGAGATCGCCGCGCGCAGGATGGCGCGCCAGCCAGTTGGGGACGTTCGGGATTGAGCCAGAAGCAAGCCGAGATTACCGTCCACCAATTGCGGATTTTCTGGGCGGTGGCGCACTCCGCGACAATGACCAAGGCGGCCAAGCAACTGGGTATGGCACAGCCCTCGATGTCTCAGCAGTTGGCGAAGCTGGAAACTACGGTCGGAACGAGGCTGTTCCACCGTCGTTCAGGCGAACTCGTGCTGACTGAGGCGGGCAATTACCTACTGCCGCGGGCCGAGCACGTGCTGCGTGCAATGCGCGAGCTCGAAGACGGCCTCGGCCGCTTCAGCGGCGGCAAGAGTATAACCATCCGCATCGCGGGTATTAACTCGGTCCTACGGGCCCTGCTTCCGCCGGCGGTGGACGAGATGCATCGCCGCTTTCCCGATAGCGACCTCGACATCCAGGAGAGTTCGCCTGGCGATACGCTCGAAATGCTCTACGGCCGCCGCGTCAATATCGGCCTTCTAGCTGCCAGTTCGATCGCTCGCGACGCCGTCGGCTTCGCGCAAGTGCCGTTGGTCGAAGACCCCCAGGTCCTGGTCGTACCAGAGAGACTTTCGCTCGATGGCATCGAGGATCCCGAGCGCGACCTCTCACCTGACGATTTCGCGCGGCTTAACCGCACCATCCAGTTCGTCTTCGGCACACAACACGACAAGCGTGTCGAGGACTGGTACAGCACGATGCTGCCGCATCATCGGATCGTCGCCCAGTGCCGAAGCTATGAGCTGGCAATCGGACTGGTCCGGGCGGGCAGCGGCGTGTGCATTGCCCCCGCACTCTCCGCCGTGATGGACGGCATCGGCACTCGTGGCCTGCGCCTCTACCGCATAAATGCCGCGGAACGGCAGATCGTCGCGCTCGTACCAACGCAATCCCGCAGCATAGAACCCTATTCGACTCTCCTCGACCTGCTGCAGGAGATCGGCGCCTCGGCAAAGATACCTGAGATACTTCCTCCGCCTCCTTTCCTTAATCGGCCTTCGATCACCGAATTGTAAGGGGGCTTCGCGATGATGTTGCGCCGTTGGCATACGTCGGGCCTTGCCGCCTTGTTGGTCTTCTGCAGCGGCAATATCATCGGCTACGCACAGTCTAGCGATGTGCAGCCGATTGCGGAGTGGCGCGCCTATCGGGGCAGCGGACTCCCGGCCGAATGGACCATCAGCGACGGGGTCATCTCTCACATTTCAGGTGGGGGCGATCTAGTGAGCGCCGGGTCGTTCGCCAACGCCGAGATAACGTTCGAGTGGAAGATATCGCCGGGCGGCAATTCCGGCGTCTTCTATCGCGTGGACGAGCAATACGGTGCTGCAGTTCAGAGCGGCCCCGAGTACCAGATTCTCGACAACGCCGGACATCCCGATGGGCAGTCTCCGGTGACCTCCGCCGCGAGCGCCTTTGGCCTCTATGCCCCTCCGACCGACCTGACCAAACCGGTGGGCAACTGGAACGCGGCAAAGATCGTGCTCAACGGCAACCATGTCGAGCACTGGCTCAACGGCGAGAAGGTCGTGAGCTTCGACATTGGCTCGGCGGATTGGAAGGCCCGCGTCGCTGGAAGCAAATTTGCTGCGTGGCCCGCTTTTGGCGCCCTGCCTGCGGGCCACATTGTGCTGCAGGACCACGGCAGTCCGGTCGAATACCGAAACTTCATGGTTCGCGGACTGCCGGACTGACTGCATAGACGCTGCCGATAACGGGAATTGTCATGGCCGCACTACACCTGTGGCAGTATGTTGCTAACAGGAGTTCCTCATGCGCCCGTTTCTGCCAATCCTCGCCCTTACCGCTCTTGTGACGACACCGTCGTTAGCAGTGTCGATGTCCACGTCGCAGATCGCCGAAGTGTTCTGCATTTCCCGCCTTTCGGGTGATATGGCACCGGTACTTGCGGTCCTCTCGCCTGAACTCGGTGAGTTGGTGCTCAAGCACCTGCCCGAAGGAGCCGACCCGGCAACCGCGATCCCGTGGCAGAGCCAACCCGACTACGCCAACACCTGCGAGGCGGTGGGCGCCCAAGGGAGCGGCGAAGAGCCGATCGCGGTGCTGGCTTACGGCTATCGCGACGCTGACAAAGCCGGATATGCCGATGGGATCGTGCTGCACTTTATCGACGAGCGCCTGCGCATCGACGACATCGAATATGGCATCGGCGGCGACACGCTGCGACAACGCCTTGATGCGATGCCCTGAGGAGCCGGCCATCATCGGCGCAGCTTCGCGTTTCCGAAGGCAGCGCCGATAGACAATTCCAATCGCACCGATAGTCGGCGCCTAGCACCTAATAACCCACATTGGCACCCGGCCTATGGCCGGGCCGTCGTGTTTACGGATTTCGTGTAGCGAAGAGTAAATGAGCGAGTGGCGTAGAACAGCATGACCGGGGATTTGGCGGAGCCGCTCGCCGGCAATCGGCCGGCCAACGCCACGCCGCAAGGGGACACAATTTCCGCAGCCGCGGGATTAGCCCGGAGGCGCCGACGCCGTGAGGGCAATTTTGTGCTTCTCGCCCAAGTGCTAATCGTGCTGCTGCTTATCGTCGGCATGTATGCCCTGAACGCCGTGGCAGGCAAGCTGACCATGCCGCGGCCCGACGCTGTGCTGCAACAGAGCATCAAGATGTGGTCCGACGGCACCATGCTCAAGGCGCTGCTCGAATCGTTGACTGTCGTCAGCCTGGGTTTCCTGCTCTCAGTTGTGACCGGCATCGGCATAGGTGCATTGCTGGGCGGCTTCCGTGTGCTGAACCGCGTGCTCGATCCATTCGTCAACGCGCTGAATGCGACGCCCGGTGCCGCCTTCATCCCGTTGATCATCGTCTGGTTCGGGCTCTACACGGAGGCCAAGGTTGTGGTGGTATGGAATGCTGCGGTGTTCCCCATACTGATCAGCACTGCCGCCGGGATTGCGAACGCGGACAAGAACCTGATCGAGATGGGACGGGCATTTGGCGCGAAGCGTCTGCGCCTATTCTGGGACATCATGGTGCCCGATGCCCTGCCCTCAATTCTCAGCGGATTGCGCATCGGCGCCGCAGTGTGCACCGTAGGCACGGTAATCGCAGAACTCACGATGGCGCAATCCGGCCTCGGCGGCCTGCTGGCCCAGGCCGGCAACCGCTTCCAGATGGACAAGTATTTCGCGGTGGTGATCGTGCTGATGGTCCTCGCCACGGCAATCATCGCCGTTCTTCGGCTGGCAGAGAACAGAGTGGGCCGATGGCGCCTGTCGCAGTGAGCGGACGCCGATCTTGACCGAGCCACTGATTTCGCTTCGACACGTCGGCAAGACGTTCGCCGACGGTCTTGTCCGGGCGCTCGACGACATCAGCTTCGATGTCGCGGCGCGCGAATTCGTTTGCCTCGTCGGGCCAAGCGGCTGCGGCAAGACGACCTTGCTACGCATGATCAACGGTCTCATCGAGGCCGATGAGGGCGACGTGCGCGTCATGGGTGCCGCGCCGCACCCCGGCCCGGACTTGGCGATGGTTTTCCAGTCAGCACGCCTGCTGCCGTGGCGGACCGTGTCGGGAAATATCGAGTTCGCGCTCGCCTTGCGCGGCTTTGATAAGGCCGAGCGCGCTCGGCGCGTGAGCGGCCTGCTGGCGTCGGTCGGCCTCCAGGATTTCGCAAGCGCCTTCCCGCATCAGTTGTCCGGCGGCATGCAGCAGCGCGTCGGCCTGGCGCGGGCACTTGCGGTGGAGCCCAAGGTCCTGCTCATGGACGAGCCCTTCGCCGCGCTGGACGCGATGACTCGTGAGGTACTGCGCAACGACTTGCTGCGGATGTGGGAACGCCGGCGCATCGCCATCGTGTTTGTGACGCACGATATTGACGAGGCTGTACTGCTATCGCAGCGGATCGTGCTGCTGAAGCCGCGGCCGGGCCGCATCGACGAGATCATCGATGTCGACCTCCCCGGGCCGCGCTGGGGCAAGGATGTGCGGGCCCTCCCCGCCTTTACGCGGCTGCGCACTCATCTGTGGGACCGCATCCAGGCGATGGGCCGCGACGGCGTCGCGTTGGAAGAACTCGCACATGCATTCCCGGACGCCGAAATCGCCGATAGCTAATTCCAATCGTGCCGATAGAAAGCGCCTCGCCTCCAATAACCTACATAAGCACGGTCCGTATGGCCGGACCTCCACGCCTCGATAAGTTTCCGCAAAGGGAGACGACCGGCGCTTCGGTCGCGGGGATACGATGCCGCTTCGGCCTGAGCACCTGTCTGCAATCAATTCGTTGGAGTGGGGCCCATCGCAGGCCGCGCACCTGCTTGAACGTGCAGGCTTTGGGGGAACCTCATCCCAGATCGAGCGGCTCGTCGCGATGACCCCGGAGGCGGCCGTCGGCTCGCTGGTCGACTATGCCAAGTTCGCTACGATCGATCTGCCGGAGTTCGAGGAATCCGGTTTCTGGGATCCGTCGTTGACGACGTTTCCCGTCAGCCGACCGGCGGCCACTCGCCTCGCGGAAGAAACCGGCGCGGCGATGGGAGTGCAGGTAAAACCACGCGGCGACCGGCCGTTGCAGCCGATCACCAACCGCTTCTTCTACTGGCTGCGGGCGAGCGCGCTGGAGACACGCCGGCTGGCCTTCTGGTGGCTTGACCGGATGGTGCGCACGCCGCGTCCGCTCGAAGAGAAGATGACGCTGTTCTGGCACGGACATTTCGTGTCCAGCGAGGAAAAGCTCCGCGACTATCGCAAGATTCAACAACAGATCGAGACGCTGCGGCAGGGCGCAACCGGCAATTTCGGCGACCTGCTCGTCGCCGTGGCCAAAGACCCCGCTATGCTGATTTATCTCGACGCAGCACAGAACGTCAGGGGCGCGCCCAACGAGAATTTCGGCCGCGAGGTGATGGAGCTCTTCACCATGGGGGTGGGCCACTACACCGAGGACGACATCCGTGAAGCGGCGCGCGCCTTCACCGGCTGGGGCAACGACGACCTCACCTTCGTCATCGACAAGAGCAAACACGACGACGGCAGCAAGCGGTTCCTTGGGCGTGAAGGTAAGTTCGCCGGCGAGGATGTTCTTGCGATCATCCTCGAGCAGGAACAGACCGCGGTTCATATCGCCAGCAAGCTCTATCGCTTCTTCGTGCGCGATGAGATTTCACCGGCATTCGCCACGGAACTCGGTTCCCTGTTGCGCAGCCACGACTACGAGATCGCCCCGTTTCTAAGAACGCTGTTCCTGTCGGAAGATTTCTACAGTGCCGCGTCGGTCGGGACGCACATCAAGTCCCCGATCGAGCTGATCGTCTCCACATACCGGAAACTGGGTGTCGCCGAGCTCCCCGGCATTCCGGACCCGTACACCGTCAGCAAGACGCTCGGCCAGGTCCTCCTTTACCCGCCCACCGTTGCCGGCTGGAGCGAGGGCCGGTCATGGATCACTCCCGGCCTGCTCTACGAGCGTGCCAATTTCGCGCGTGAAGTGCTGTTCCCCAACGTCATCGATTTCGTCGACCCCAACAACGACCCCGGCGACGAGATCAAGCGGGTGAACCGCAACATCCTCGGCGGCATGGAGATTACGGCGGCGACGCTGGAGGACGGGGCGGCGATGAGTTCGGCCGACGGCATCCAGGAGACCTTCAACACGCGCTATGCGAGCCTTGCCGGGTATCAGGAAGCGCTGCGCAAGCTGAAACCCATTCCGCGTGCGGCGGCTCGCTTCGATCTCACAACGACCATTCGAGGCAGTGGTGTGAAGACAACGACCGACGCCGTCGATCTGCTCCTCGCCCTGCTGCTGCGTGTCCCCCTCGCGGCATCTGCGCGCGCGGCGCTTATCGCTACGCTGACCACGGAGCTGGGTACGGAGCAACTCGTCGAAGCCGAGAGCTACCTCGAATACGGGCTCCGCGTGGTGGCGCACGTGATCATGAGTTCGCCCCAGTACCAGCTGGCCTGAAGGCGCTAGGAGAGCCGCAGTGGTAAAGAAAATCTCATTGACCCCGGGCGAGAAGCGCGGCCTCGCGCAGGCCGGCTTCGGCAGCGTGGTTCTGGGAGAGGCGGGCGGCCTCACCACGTCGCCCGTATGGTCGAGCGTGGCAGAGAAGCAGGCGCGGGCCAACGATCGCATTCTGGTCATCGTCGAACTTTCGGGCGGCAATGACGGGCTCAACACAGTCGTGCCGTTCGGCGACGACGCCTACTACAACGCCCGGCCCAAGCTCGGCCTGCGCAAGGACAAGCTGCTTCGGATCGACGAGCAGTTGGCTTCCAGAAGACGATGGTCGGCTTCGAGCGCATGTTCAAGGACGGCCAGATGGCGATCGTCCACGGCGTGGGCTACGACCAGCCGTCGTTCTCGCATTTCTCCTCGATGGCGTTCTGGCAGACCGCGGCGCCCAACAGCGGCGAAGCGTACGGCTGGCTGGGCCGGATGGCCGACACGATCGATCCGCTTGGCCATGTGAAGAACTTCCTGATCAACGTCGACGATCACCAGTCTCTGGCGGTGCGGGCGATGAACCACGTGCCCCTGGTGTTCGACGATCCGGCCAAATTCACGCGCCACATGTTCGACAGTGAACGCGCTGCGTTCGGCGCCATCGACCAGCG
Organism: Devosia sp.; assembly: GCA_040081185.1. Classification (GTDB taxonomy): domain Bacteria; phylum Pseudomonadota; class Alphaproteobacteria; order Rhizobiales; family Devosiaceae; genus Devosia_A. Next base: position 10,094 of record JBEBHC010000012.1, read on the forward strand.
CGGCAACGGCAGCGCCAACCCGGCCGAGCAGTTCCTCGTCGACATCGCCGCGAGCGCCAACAACTCCGAGCAACTGGTGCGCGATGCGTGGGCCTCATACGGCTCGCCGATCGACTACGGCCTCGTGCCGTTCGGCCTCGAGAAGGTCGCGGCGATGGTCGCCGCCGATTTCCCGACCAAGGTCTATTACGTGCCCTATCGCAACAATGCCTTTGACACCCATGTGTATCAAGGCGACGTGCATGCGCGGCTCTGGTCGTACACGTCAGACCATATCGCCGCCTTCGTTCGTGACATGGAACGGCTCGGCCGCGCCGACGACGTGGTCGTCATGGTGTTCAGCGAGTTCGGCCGGCGAGTTGCGGAGAACACCAGCCTCGGCACCGACCACGGCACAGCCGGACCTGCCTTCGTCATCGGCAAGCCGGTGATCGGCGGGCACTACGGGCGCACTCCGAGCCTTACCGACCTCGATGACGGCAACCTCAAATACACGACCGACTACCGGCGGATCTATTCGACCCTCATCCAGGGATGGATGGGGCACGAGCAGGCCGCCGCGATCCTGCGCGACGATTTCAGCGCGATCCCGATGTTCGCATCGGCCGCCTGACCCCCCACGAACAACAAAACCAGGGAACCAACTTATGCCCAACCGTCTGCTCCTCGCGCTCGCCGCGGGATTTACGCTCCTCGCACCGCTGAGCGGTGCTTCCGCTCAGGACATGCTGGCGCTCAAGCTCGCCACGGCCGACGTCGACTACAATCCGACAACGGATTCCGTGCTCAAACTCGCCTCCAAGCTCGGCCTCTACGAGAAGCATGGCGTGAAGGTCGAGATCGTGCCGCTCGAGGGTACGCCACAGGTGGTTGCGGCGCTCAACTCCGGCGCTGTGGACCTGGGCGATATCAGCATCGAGTCGGCCATCCGACTCATGGCTGAGAACGACGTACCGATTAAGGGGCTCGTTGCCGGCACCCTTGGCGCGCCCTTCCTGATCGCGGCAAAGAACGAAATCACCAGCGTCGATCAACTGGTCGGCAAGTCCTATGCGATTTCCGATACCGGTGGCCTCGATCACACCCTCACGCAGATCGTGCTGAAGTCGATGAACGTTGCGGCCGACGGACCTGCATATGTGGCGGTGGGTGCCCCGGCTGCGCGCGTGCAGGCGCTTGCCGCTGGCAAAGTGGACGCGACGACGGCGTCCTACGGTACGTTCCTGGCGGTCGCCGACACGCCCGGCATCCATATCCTTGTCCAGCCCGAGGACTTCTCGGGTGCCACGCCGGGTCTTTCCAAGTTTGTCGCGGCGCTCGACACCACGATCGCGAGCAAGCATGAGGCCCTGCAGCGTTTCGTCGATGCGCTGGTCGAGGCTTCGCGCATGTACGCCACCAATCCCGACCAGTGGGTCTCGGCGATGGCCGATATCCGGGATGACCTACCCAAGGCCACGCTTGAAAAGACTGCCACGTTCCTCACCGACCGCTGGTGCGTTTACGGCTGCCTGAACGCGAACGAACTCGAAAAAACCGTGGCCTTCATCTACTCGAATCCCGACTTCAAGGACATGAAGGCAATCGCGGCCGAAGATCTCGTCGACCGCCAGTTCCTTGCCAAGTCGATCGAGACACTTGGCCCGGCAACGGGTGCGCCGGTGGACAAGCCGTAGTCCACGCGGGTCGGGGGCTGCGCGTAGACAGCCCCCGAGTCCCTCCTGGCGATGCAAGTCTACTGCGCAGGAAGCAATTCGCCGGACTCTCGCCAACGAGCGATAGCGAAATCCATGAATGCCGCTACTTTGCGTGGTGCCCGCTGACCGAACGGATGGAGGAAGTTGATCTCTATCGCGGGTAGACGCGCCGAAGGCAGCAGTGGGCTGAGCCTTCCGGCAGTCACGTCTGCTTCTGCAAGGAAGCGAGGAAGGACGGCGATCCCCGCGCCTGCCATTGCGGCCGCGTGCGCGAGCAGAAAATTGCTGACGGTCACTGAGCGCGACCATGCCTGGAGGACCGTCCCTCCCTCCTCGTCTCCAATCTGGTAGCCGCGCTGCGATTGCCTTTCCGGCAATGAGATCAACGCATGGTCCTTGAGGTCTGCCAGCCGCGCAATTGGCATCGATCGCTTGAGATAGCGGGGCGACGCGTAGAAGCCCAGGGTCGAGGTACCCACCTTCCTCAGAACCAATCCCGAGTCCTTGAGGACCCCCACGCGGACTATGAGGTCCACGCCCTCCTGCACTGGATCGACGCGGCGATCGTCCATGGTGATGTCGATGGCCAACTCCGGGTGCTCGTTGCGAAAGGCGAGGAGGGCCGGTTGAACCAACGAGAGAGCGAGAATAGCGGCAGCATTCACACGCAGCCTGCCGGTGACGGCGTGCTGGCCGAGCCTGGCGCTCGTCTCTGCTTCCTCGACTGCCGTGAGAACTGCCTTGCATTGCCGATAGTAAATTCCGCCCGCATCCGTCAGGCTAAGGTGCCGGGTTGTGCGGCTCAGCAGGCGGGCGTCGAGCCTGTTCTCGAGCGCAGCGATCGACTTGCTCACCCGGGATTGCGAAGTGCCGAGAGCCCGGGCCGCGGCTGAGAAACTGTTGGTGTCGACCACTCGGACGAACGTCTCCATCTCAGCCAGCCGGTCGCCCATTCATTCCCTCCAGGAACAAATCTTATGCCAATCGTGTCACTGACGCCATTAGTGTGTGCACGGTAGCGGTGAGCGACACGGACCGTGTGGATCAAGAGGACACTAAGTATGATCAACTTTACAAAGCTGGCACTGGGCGCCGCGGCCCTGGTGTTTCTTGCAGGGCCCGCCTCGGCTCAAGACGCATGTGCGACCACGACCGATGGCACGATAAAACTTGCCGCCTATCCCTCGGTGCGCGCGTTTTACGACGCGTTGACCACCGGCAACCCCGACCTCGTCGACTGTGCCGTCTCCGCCACCTGGACAAACAACCCGTCCACCCCTGATACGCCAGCCGGACCGGACGGCTTCAAACCGTCGGTAGGTGGAATTCACATGGTGTTCGCCCAGTATTCCTTCGAAACGCAGGACGTGATTGTCGAAGGCGACAAGATTGTCGTGAGAAGCCTCGTGACTGCCGAACAGTCCGCCCCCTTCCTTGGCGTGCCTGCCGGCGGAACCCCTGTTCAATTTCAGACGATTGATATCCATCAGTTGGGTCCCGACGGAAAGCTGGAGAAGAGCTGGCACGTCGAGGACTGGCTTTCATTTCTCTTTGCACGCGGTGCCTTGCCGCTCGCAGCTCAATCATGACTCCTTCGAGCATTCTGGTGATCGGTGGTGCCGGCAAGACCGGCGCTGCGATCGTTGCGGAAGCTATTCGGCGCGGGCTTCGCGTGACGGTGCTTGTCCGCGACAAAGCCAAGGCAAGTGCCCTGCCCCCGGGCGTTGGCGTGGTCGAGGGCGACGGTCGGAACGCAAGTGCGTTGGCCTCCGCGCTCAAAGGCATGGATGCGGTCGTCATTCCCGCAGGCGGCCGGAAGGATCCCGTGTCGGCTCAGGTCGTTGCCGCGGTGCTCCCGCTCATGAAGCAGCAGGGGATCAAGCGGCTCGTTGCGCTCTCCGCCTATGGCGCGGTTGACGGAAGGGGATTCTACGGTTGGCTGATGAAGACTGCGGCCAAGGCCGTCGTGGCAGACAAAGTCGAAATGGAGCGTATCTTGCGCGCTAGCGACCTGGACTGGACGGCTGTTCGGCCGGGCGTGTTGACCGATGGAAGGGCGACCGGGTCGGTCACGGCGCGGGAGGACGCAGTTCTCAAAGGGATGCCGCAGATTTCGCGCAGCGATCTGGCGTCCTTCATTCTCGATGAACTCGAGCGGCCACGGTTCATCGGGCGCGCGCCTGTGATCAGCGTCTGACCTTGATAGCGAGGGGCGGCGCGCGGGTTCGCGCCGCCCTGCGCAACTAGTTCAGCGGAACCGCGTAGACGAAGAACTGGCCCGGATCGGCGGCCTGCATCTGCGAGAATTTGGCCTCGCCCACGAACAGGGTGTTGCCAGTCTTGCTGACGGCGGTTGGCGTATCGAAGCCGCCCTTCAGCACCTTCACGTCGGCGGTGTCGCCAGTGATGGTGAGAGCATCCACCTGACCGGCGGCGTTCTCGGCCAGATAGAGCTTGCCGTCGTCGCCGAAACGCATCCCGTCCGGTCCCTTGAGCGGCGTCGATGTTGCGATTTCGGTGAGGCCGGCTGCGGCACCATCAGCGCCGATTCCGACGCGGTGTAGTTTTCCCGACATCACGTTGTTGATGTACAACGCGCCGCTGGCGTCAAACGATATGCCATCGACCCCGCCAAGCGCCGCATCGGCATACCAGGTTTCGAGTTCGGTGGCGCCGGGCTTGAGCCGCATGATGCGCGCGCCCGAGGTGTCGGCAACATAGGCGGTGCCGTCGGCAGCGATCGCGATGTCGTTGCAGAAGCTCTTGTCCGGCAGCGAGTATGCGTTCTTCAGCGTGCCATCCGCCAAAGCATAAGTGCGGAGAATCGATGGAAGCGCGGGCCCCCCGGCGAATGCCGCGAGGTCGACATAGCAGACCCAGAGCAACCCGCTTTTTTCATCGGCGAGCACTCCCGCGATGGACGGTGGGCCCTCTTTGGCAGGCTGTGTCCATGCGGTCGCCGTCGCGCCGCCCATCATGCCCTTGAAAACCACTCCGGCCATCAATGAACCGGCATAGATCGTGCCGTCGGCGGTGGTCGTTATGCTTTCCGGAAAAGCCTTCTGGTTGTCGCCGATTTGCAGTTTGGCCAGATCCTGCGCGTGAGCCACACCGGGCAGAATTGCCAGCGTCATCGCTAACGTCATGATTTTGTTCATATGGTCACTCCCTTTGATCCCGATAGTGGAGCGGACATAGCAGTTTCCAGGCAGCGCTGAACTTATCGCGAACATTGTTGCCGTCTCGGTGGCTTCACGCAATGTTGGCGATCGCTGTGCCCACAAAATCCGTCAGTCCGAGGAGCTATCTCGCGAGGAGGCCGCAAATCCAAATTTGCTGAGGGAACCGGATAGAGCGCTGATTCGGTGCCCTACCAATCGAGCCCCAGTTTCAAGCGGCGCTGGCCTTACTCTGCTCGATACGCGAATCTCCCAAGGGCACTAACGCCAATGGGTGTCGCCGTCAGTTGCCGATTCGGTTGTTCGATGCCGGTTTGGTGTCCTTACTTTGGGGGCGTCAAAATGAAATTCGGATACCTGGCAGCGCTGCTGCCGGTGGTGCTGGCGGGATGTGCAACCTCGCCCAAAAATATCCAGGCGGCCTATGTGTCGCCGGTCCTCTATCAGAACCTCAGTTGCGAGCAGCTCAGCCAGGAAGCGTTACGGGTTTCGAGCGCCGCGGCGGCGGCCAGCGGACAGCAGGAATCGCAGGCGAGCAGCGATGCGGTGGCGATGGGTGTGTCGCTCGTCCTGTTCTGGCCGGCGATGTTCCTGATCGGCGGCGACAAGGGCAATGCCGCGGAGTTCGCGCGCCTGAAAGGTGAGATGCAGGCGATAGAGCAGGCGAACATCGCCAAGAACTGCGGCATCAAGTTCCGCGCCAGCTAGCGGAACTGGCTCGACGAAAAGGCCGGTCCCTCGCGGGTCCGGCCTTCGACCTATCGGATGTGAGCCGATCAGGCGTCGTGCTTGCGCAGCACGGTCCAGGCGCCTGCGACGGTCACGGCCGCGAAGATCATCTTCAGGGCGTCCCAGAGCAGGAAGGGTTGCACGGCTTTGGCGAATGCGGAGCCGAGGAGGTTCGACTGGTCAAGCCAGGCCGCGCTGGAGCCGAGCGCCAGTAGCCAGAGGAAGCCGAGGACGAAGAGTGCTGCGTCGGCAACCAGCATGGCGATGGCCAGCGCGACAACACGGCCCGAGGCGCCGGCGTCGGCAGCCCGGCCGATGATGTAAGCCATCAGCACGAAGCCGATAAGGAAGCCGCCGGTCGGGCCAACCAAGTAGGCGAGGCCGCCGCCGGTAGCGAAGACCGGCAGGCCGACAGCCCCTTCGACAAGGTACGCAACCACGGTGGCGACGCCGATGCGCCAGCCGAAGGCCGCAGCGAGGAAAGCGACCGCGAGGCTCTGCAGTGTCACCGCAACCGGCCAGGTCGGCACGTTCGTCTTGGCGGCGAGCGTGATAAGCGCGGTGCCCAGCAGCACGATAACGACATTGGCGAGAAGTTGGGCCGAGGCGGCCTTGGGCTGATAGGCGCCCAGCAGGGTATTGGGAGTGGTCAGGGTGACGGCCATTTGCGATACCTTTGTTGGCGCCCGTATGGGCGTCTTTCTAGACTTTCAGGCTATGGATGCGCAATGGCTGCTCCCTCCGCCAGCCCGGCGTTCGACAAGACTTTCGATGCACAAACGGGCCGGCCGGTACCGGTTCTCCCCGGGATCGTGCGGGTCACGGCGCCCAATGCCGGGCCCTACACGTTCACGGGCACCAACAGCTTCATCCTCGGGAGTGGGCAGAGGGTGGCGGTGATGGACCCGGGGCCCGACGATACGCGGCACCTGGCGGCCCTCAAGGCGGCAATCGGTGGGCGGACGGTTGAAACGATCATCCTTACCCACACGCACATCGACCATTCTGCGCTCGCGCCCAAGCTGAAGGCGGAAACCGGCGGCGTGCTGGCCTTTGCCGGTCCGCATCGGCTGATGCGGCAGCCACGCGGGCTCGAGATGATGGGGATCGGGCGCGGTGGCGACTGGACGATCAAGCCGGACCGGGTGATCTCCGACAACGAGGCGATCGCGGCGGGTGATGTCATGCTGCGGGCGATGGCGACGCCGGGGCATTGCGCGAACCATCTCAGCTTCGGTGTCGAAGGAACGGACTGGCTGTTCACGGGCGACCACATTATGGGGTGGAACTCCACTCTGGTGGCGCCGCCGGATGGCGAGATGGCGGCATACCTGGCTTCGCTGGAGCGGGTGATTGCAGCGCCCAACATGCACTACCTTCCGGCGCATGGCGGACCGGTGGAGAACGGGCCGGCCTATGCGCGGGCGATGCTGGCGCATCGGCAATTGCGCAATGCTCAGATCATCGGTGCAGTGGAGCACGGCGCCCGGTCGATGGGAGCGCTCATGAGGATTATCTACCCGACCCTTCCTCCAGTGTTGCGCTTTGCCGCGCAGATGACGATTGGCGCGCATATCGAGTACCTGGCGGCGCGAAACGAAATCGTGGCGCAGCGAGAAATGCTCGGTTGGCGGCTTGCGCCGCGCCGTTGAAGACTACTCGGTTGCCGCCGGTGTTGCGGGCGCATCGCGTAGCGTCAGCGTGACGAGGCTATCGAGCTCGAGCAGGAAGGCTTCGACACGGTGGCCGTTCTCGGCGAAATCGTGGAAGTCGCTCAACGAGGCCGAGCGCATGGCGATGGTCGAGCCATCGGCGCTGCCTGTGATCCGCAACACCACCTCCTGCCGCCAGCCCAGCAGTGTCGTCGCGATGGCGTTGATCTGACCTGCATCGAAGGCGTTGACCGGCAGCGTGCGGGTGCGGATGTCCCAGCCGCGCGAAATCATCAGGTTCTCGACGATGGGGTACATGTCAGCGACAGCGATTGGATAGGTGCGCGAGCGTGCATTGGGGAAGGCCTCCTCGATGCGGGTCCGTTCATCGGCCGAGAGGAAACGCGCCGGTACGAAGCTGACCAGGGATGGCGGGTTGTTGAAGTCTGTGCTGACGTCGGGGGTAGCCGGCAGGCGGATGGCCTCGAAAGCGAGCCAGGCGGCGGGGGCGAGGCAGATGGCGCCGAACAGGAAGCCGAACACCGCCCTGCCCCAGCCGCGGTCGCCAGTGAACCACAGCCGCACGATCGCAACCAAGCCTGCAAAGGCGGCCATCGCCGCAAGGGCAAGCGCCACGGCCTCAATGACGACGAAGGTTTCGCTCGGAATGTAGTGCGACCGGTGGAGGAACACCGGAATGATTGCGAGCGGCAGCGCCAACGCACCGATCCGGCGCGACCAGACGGCCCATTTGGACGTGCGGACGAGAATACGCATCAGGGCGCGACAAGCGGCGGCAGCGGCGGCGGCGGCAGCGGTTTGCACATTGAGCGAATGGCCGCCCATTCGGTGGAATCGAAGGCCGGGCGCGGGTTGGCGATAGGTGTTTCCAGCGCTTCTAGTGCCTTGCGCCGTTCGGCAGTCAGCGGGTGGCTTGAGAATAGCGCGAGCGCGCGGGAGTATTCGTCGTCGCCAGCGACCCGATCCAGAAGATCGACGAGACCCTTTGCGGAGAAACCGAGCCGGCGGGCGGAGGCCGAAGCGAAGCTGTCGGCCTCGCGCTCGGCGTCCTGCGAGAAGCGGCTGTCGATGAGCGCGGTGCCGATGGCGGCGGGAACCGAGATGCCGGTGAGGTCGCCCAGCACGAAGCCGACAAGCAGGCCCGTGGCGGAGGTGGCGATGAGCGTTTCCATCGCGTGCCTGTAATAGACGTGTCCGAGTTCATGCGCGAGGACGCCAGCGAACTCCTCGGGGGTCAGGCTCGCGGCGAGGAGCTCGGACAAGTAGTAGGTCCGGCCGCCCGGCAGCGCGAAGGCGTTCGGCGTCGTGGAGCGGACGACCGAAAGCGTGGGCGCGAATGGCGAGTTGAGGCCATCGAAGGTCTCGGTGACGAAGCGGGCGATCGCGACATTGGCAACCGACTGCGGATCAGCGTCGCAGAGCACGAAGCCCTGACCTTCGGTCAGTGCGGCCTCGATCTGCGTGGCGGCGGTATTGCCGAGCGAGACTTCCCATTGCGGGGGAATAAGCCAGACCAGGCGGTTGGCGAGCAGTGGCACGCCGAAGATGTAGGCGACGATGACCGATACCAGAGCCAGGGTCGACAATGTGGCGATGGTGAACTGGCGGAAGGCGTTGCGCCTGTGGTGCCGCTGCAAGTCCGGCAGCAGCGGGCGCGCCCGCCGGATGTCGTCGATCGTCGCAGCGATGAGGCGTGCGCCGGTGTTCTTGCCGATGCAGCTCAGGCGGAGCTCGCCCGCGCCGGAATGGACAGCGAGCACATCGACGGTCGGCCAGCGATCGATCTCGTCGCGCGTCGCGGGATCGAGGATGACAATGGAGGCGGGAGCCGATGCGAGGTCGACAACGCACAAGACCGTCATGCTGTCGGCCACGGCACCGTCCTGATAGCGGGCGGTGAACTCCATCAATAGGCCCCCACATTGAGGGCATCGGCCAAGCCTTCACCGAGCAGCGCGCGATCCTCGCGGCCGGCGCGGACGGTACGCAGGCTGTCGGCATTAGAGATAACGGTGCCGCGCGCGACCAGCTTCCACCAGCCGACCGCGAGGATGATTTCGGACAGCAGGCCGAAGGCGCCGAGCAACAAGAGATAGACGACGATGAGCAGAACGACGTTGAGCGTGCCGGACTCGAAGAAGCGCATCACAGCGGCAGGATCGGGCGCGTCGCCGGCACCGGCCGCCGCCGCGATGATGGTTCCGGCGATGACGATAGCGAGGAAGGCAAAGAGGGCGAACAAGCCAACGAAGGCGAAGGCGTAGAGGAGATACTGGCCGAAGAGGTGGCGAGCGCGGATCGTGACCTTTAGCAAGGCATCGCCGATACTGACGGTCGAGAGCATCCGCGACGCAGCCCGGGCGCGATAGAAAGCGATGCTGAAGACGAATGTCGCCAAGGCGCCGAGCGTGAGCAATAGCGTCATCGGGCCGGGAAGTGTCCGGCCCTCGTAGATTACGAAGTCCTTGTTGAGGACGGCATAGGCGGCGATGCCGGCGACCATCGCGACGTTGAGCAGCCAGGATGACCAATAGGGGAAGGCCAGTTGCCGCCACGTCCCGCTGATGGCGAATTGCCGATCGCCGAACCAGGTGTGGCCATAGCGGTAACGCCAGAGGTTGGCGGCCATGAACGGGTAGATCAGGCCGAGTGTTAGGACCATCGGAATGGTCCACAGGAAGCGGCGGCCGGCATAGGCCCAGGCATTGCCCTTCACGTCGAAGCGGATGCCGCGCCACAGCGTGCGCGAGAAGCGGAAGTCGCGGCCGCGATATTGAGCGTAACCGGCGAAGAACCACAGGACTGCCAGGACGGCGGCGTAGCCGGCCAGCGCGATCTGGTCGAGCTGCGTCGAGAGATAGAAGAACACCAGATAGACCGGCAGGAAACAGGCGATAGCAAAGAGGAAGCCGAGCAGGAGCTGGCTGGCATGGCCGGTGTATTCGAGCGGATCGCCGCCGATGAATGTGTGCTCCCAGTAGAAGCGGCGCTTCCAGGTCGCCTGCCAGAAACGGGCGAGACCGATGGTGGGGACCATGAGCAGGTAGCCGCGCAAAATCAGCCCGGCCAGTTCCCAGCGCGAACCAGTGAAGGCGGCGCGGCCCGGCGCAAGTTGAACCGAATCTATCGTCATCGTGGCCCGGCCCCAATCGCGGCGGAGATTTTCACGCGAGGCGGCAGCGGGCAAGGGTTCAGGGATAGAGCCGTTGCCTTGCCCAAGGCTTTTCGGCTCCGCCACGGGTGAAGCGGACGCGGTCATGCAGGCGGAAAGCGCCGTCCTGCCAGAACTCGATTTCGACCGGCACGAGGCGGAACCCGGACCAGTACTCCGGACGCATCACGGGCTCGTCTTCGGGGAACGATGCCGTAAGCGTTTCGACCCGCTCCATCAGCGCAGTCTTGCTGTCGAGCGGGCGGGACTGTCGCGAGGCGTGTGCCCCCAGTTGCGAGACCCTGGCACGAGTGGCGAAATAGGCGTCGGCTTCACCGGGGGTGACGACCTCCACCGGCCCCCTCGCACGCACCTGCCGGCGCAGCGATTTCCAGTGGAAGACCAGTGCCGCTCGAGGATTGGCGAGCAGTTCCTCCCCCTTGCGGCTCTCGAAATTGGTGAAGAAGGCAAAGCCGCGGTGATCACGGGCGTTCATCAGCACCATTCGAACATCCGGCAGCCCGGTTGCGTCGACGCTCGCTAAGGCCATGGCGTGGGGATCGTTCGGTTCGCTCACCTCGGCCTTGGCAAACCACTCCTCGAAAAGGGAGAAGGGATCGATTCCCCCCTTATCCGAGTCGTCGAAAATCCGGTCGGACAGGGTCATGGATTGGTTCATTGCACGATTTTTGGGCGATCTGGACAAGCCGGGAGGGCGTCGCCATATAGGCTTGGAAAGAGCGGTTTTTCAACCGCATGACCGATTCCAAGGACCCGATGCGCGATCCATACAGCGTACTCGGGGTGCCTCGTTCCGTGAGCGAGAAGGACCTGAAGGCCGCCTACAGGAAGCTGGCCAAGGCCCATCACCCCGACCAGAACCAGGACAATCCCAAGGCGCACGAGAAGTTCGCCGAGATTTCGTCTGCCTACGATTTCCTCTCCGACAAGGAGAAGAAGGGCCAGTACGACCGTGGCGAGATCGATGCCGACGGTACGCCGAAATTCGCCGGTTTTCCCGGTGGGGGCGGCGCACGCGGCGGGCGGACGGCGGAGGGCGGGTTCTCGGCCGAGGACATCCTCAAGGAGTTCATGAGCGGCTTCGGCGGCGCGCAGCCGCGGCAGGGCCGTCCTGGCGGTTCGGCGGGCTGGGACCCGTTCACCGCGTCGGGGGCGGGAGCCGGTGCCGGTGCTGGAGGCCAGCGCTCGATGCGCGGGACGGACGCCGATGTGACCGCGGTGATTACGCTCGAGCAGGCGCACAAGGGTGGCTCGGTGCCGCTCCGGATGCCGAACGGCAAGGTGCTCAACGTCAAGCTGCCGGACAAGGTGGAAGACGGCACGCAGATTCGCCTCAAGGGCCAAGGCATGCCCTCCCCCATGGGCGGTGAGGCCGGCGATGCGCTGGTGACGGTGAAGTTCGAGCGACACGGCAAGTTCCGGCGCGAGGGCGCGGACATTCGCGTCGACGTTCCGGTGACGCTTTACGAGGCGGTGCTGGGCGGCAAGGTGCGGGTGCCGACGCTCGATGGCGAGGCCGAGTTGACGCTGCCGGCGGGCGTCAATACGGGCAAGGCCCTGCGGCTCAAGGGCAAGGGGTTGCACGGGGCCGGCGATCTCTACGCCAGCCTCAGGATCGTTCTGCCGGAAAAAGGCGACCCGGACCTCGAGAGCCTGATGCGTTTCTGGCGCGACCAGAAGCCCTACAAGGTCCGCGACTAAGCGGCCTGTTGTTCGCTGTCGAGGCTGGCGAGGCCGCGCTTCATGGCGGCCACGCAATCGGCGTCGAGTCCGGCTGGCACCATTTCATCGATGATGGACATGGCTTTGTCGGCGCTCATCGCCTTGCGATAGGGGCGGTCGGCGGTAAGCGCGTCGAACACGTCGGCGACGGCAACGATGCGCGAGTCGAGGCCGATCTGCTCTGCCTTCAGTTGGCGTGGGTAGCCGGTTCCATCGAGACGTTCATGGTGTTGCGCGGCGACATCGGCGAGATCGCTGAAGGCGCTGACGCGGCGGAGGATGACTTCGCCGAGCGAGGGATGGCGCCGAACTTCTGCCCATTCCTCGTCGTCGAGCTTGCCGGGCTTGTCGAGCACTGAGTTGGAGACGCCGAGCTTGCCGATGTCGTGCAGAAGCGCGGCGCGGCGCAGGAAACGACGATGCTCGTCGTCGAGGCCGAGTTCGCCCGCGATGAGTTCGGAGAAAAGCGCGACACGGTCGCTGTGACCCGACGTGTACGGCGTCTTGGCGTCGATAACCTGCGCGAAGGCGGAGGCGATGGCGTCGAGGTAGTCCTCGTTGACGGGTTGGGTAGCCTTGACGGTCTCGTAGGCCACGACGCGCTGTTGCAGCATCGGGTCGGAAAGCGCGCGCCAGAAATCAGGATCCTTCGCGACGAGCTGCAACGTCTCGATGAGGCGCTGATCGAACCAGGTGCCAGAGCGGCGCGAGACTTCAGCCAAAGCCTTCTCCGCACCCTCGCTCATGAAGAAGACGTCGGTGACCTGCGCGAGGAGCGCGATACGGGCAAAGAGCGAGATGTCCTGCCCGGCCTTCTGGGCAGGCTGACCCTTGCCATCCCAATGCTCGTCGAGATCGGTGATGCCCCGCGCCACGGCTTCGGAGAAGCGCATGGTGCGCGCGATATCGGCACCGCGGTGGCAGCGCGTGTCGGTGAGTTCGTGCGCGATCTCGCCGGTCTTGAGCGCAGTCTCGATGATGATGCGGAAGCGGTCGCGCAGACCCTTCTTCATGCCCGCATGCGAAATGAGGTACCAAAGGAAAGTCGGCGGCGTGTGGTCGAGGAACTTGGCGGCGGCCTTCATCGACAAGTCGTCGGTCACATAGAGCTGACAGATGCGCGCCGCGTTGGATGAGCAGCCGACATCCTTGAGCAGGATCATGTAGTAGAGTTCGGTGAGCGCCTGCTCGTCGAAGCCGAGTTCGCGCGCGATGTGCAGGCCGATCCAGCAGGCGCGGACGGAGTGTCCGGCGGGCTGGCCCTCGGTGAGATCGAGGGCGTAGCTGAGGGCGCTGACGAGTTCAGCGAGCTGGATATCGGTGCGGTGGTTTTCCATGTCGCGCATGTGACGATGGAAACGTTGCCGCGATGCAAACGGTAGCGGCCCGGTTCCCTAAGGTGCGCTCACCTTTGCGCAGAGGGTGAACGCCGCGTTAAGGCCGGGGCGCCGCAGCGCGCTGCAGCCTGTCGTTGATGGCTTCGCCGAGGCCGGAGCCGGGAACAGGCGAGACAGCGATTTGCGTGGCTGTCTGATCGAGCTGGTGCAGCATACCGAACAGGTTGCGCGCGGCCTCGCGGAGATCGCCTGCCGGCGACAGGTTCAGCGTGGCAGATGTGGAGGGTCCAAACCCAAGGAGGACCTCCCCCGGCAGCGCTGACGTAGCGTTGAGGCGAAGGCTTGCGTTCGGCGCGTAGTGGCTGGCGAGCATGCCCGGCGCCGTGATGGCGGCGCCGGTTTCGGCGACGGCGATCGGACGGCCGAGTGCGGCCTCGATCTCATCGCGTGGCAGCGCACCGGCGCGGAGTTGGGTAACGCTGTCGCCATCGACCGAGAGGATGGTGGATTCCACACCAGACGAACTTGGCCCGCCGTCGAGCACAGGGACGCGTCCGCCGAAAGCGGCGTCGACCTGCTCCGCCGTGGTGGGCGAGAGCCGCCCCGACGGATTGGCGGATGGAGCAGCGACCGGAACGCCGGCGGCCCGGATGAGATCGGTGGCGAGACTGTGAGACGGCACGCGGATGCCGACGCTGTCGAGCCCTGCCGTCACGAGATCGCTAAGCCCCGCCCCGGAGCGGCGCGGCAGGACGAGCGTCAGGGGCCCCGGCCAAAACCGCGCGAGTTCGAGCGCCAGCGGCGAGAACTCGGCGAAGCGTTGCGCCATTTGCAGGTCCGCGACGTGGACGATCAGCGGGTTGAAACGAGGGCGACCCTTGGTTTCGTAGATCTTGAGGACGGCGTCGGAATTGGTGGCGTCGGCGCCGAGGCCGTAGACGGTCTCGGTAGCGAAAGCGACGATTTCACCGGCGCGAAGCAGCGCGCCGAACTTTTCGATATTCGGCTCGGTTGGCGGGTAAATGCCGGTTGGCGCACGTGACATGGCGGCTGTTTGACAAGGGCTGACGCGGGCGTCAACGTCCGCACTTGCGGAGATTCTGGGCCGGATGACCAGTCTGCTGGTGAGCCAGCGCAATTTCGACAGCCACGTCATGCCCTCGGGCCACCCCGAAAGGGCCGAGCGTATTCGCGCCATCGAGGACGCATTGGCCGCCCCGGAATTCGCCGGCCTGATGCGCCGTGAGGCACCGACGGCGGACCTCGCATTGGCGGAACTGGTGCATGCGCCGGGCTATCTTGATGCGCTACGGCGCTACCGGCCTGCCGAAGGCATGGCGCAGATCGACGAGGATACGTTTATTTCGGCCGGCTCGATGGATGCGGCTGCGACCGCGCTCGGGGGCGGCTTGCTGGCGCTCGACGCGGTGGCGCTGGGCGAGGTCGCCAACGCATTCTGTGCAAGCCGACCGCCGGGACATCATGCCGAGATCGAACGGCCGATGGGGTTCTGCCTCATCAACACGATTTCGATCGTGGCGCGGGAAGCGCAACGGAAATACGGCGCGGAGCGCGTGGCAATCGTCGATTTCGACGTCCACCACGGCAACGGGACCGAGGATATCTTCAAGGCCGATGGGTCGGTGTTCTACGGCTCGACGCATCAGTGGCCGCTCTATCCGGGGACCGGAGCGGCGAGCATGGTGGGTGTGGGCAATATATGTAACACCCCATTGGATGCGGGCACAGGCACGGACGACATGCGCGCGGCCTATGACGAGCGGATCCTGCCGGCGCTCGAGGCGTTCCGGCCGGACTTCCTGTTCATCTCAGCGGGGTTCGACGCGGACCACCGCGACCCCCTGGGCGGGCTCAACTGGCGGTCGAGCGATTTCGGCTGGGTGACGAGGCGGCTGATGGAAGTGGCAGACCGCGTCTGTGGGGGCCGCATTGTTTCGATGCTGGAAGGCGGATATGACCGGGCCGGGCTGGCAACGGGTGCCGCCGCCCATGTTACTGCGCTGATGGGACGATGATGGCCGAGACGGCGAACGATGTGACAGCGATGAGCTTCGAGGCGGCGCTGGCCGAGCTTGAGGGCATCGTGCAGAAGCTCGAAGGCGGCAAGGCGCCGCTGGCCGAGTCGATCGCCATCTATGAACGCGGCGAGGCGCTTAAGTCGCATTGCGAGGGGCTGTTGAAGGCGGCAGAAGCGCGGATCGAAAAGATCACGCTCCGCGGCGGCAAGGCCGTCGGAACCGAGCCGCTCGACCCGCAATAAGGACTCCAGCAATGGCCGACACGCAAGGCGAACCCTCCTCGCTCCGGCGCATTCGTCTCATCCTGTGGGTCGCGGTGGCAGTGGTCGCCGTGGCCGCGACGGCGTTGTTCATCCTCAGGCCGCCGGCCGATCCGAAAGCGCCCGGCATCTCGTATGCCGACCAGGCGTTCAGTCTCACCAGGGCTGATGGCGGCACGTTCACCAACGCCGACCTGAAGGGTACGCCGACGATGATGTTCTTCGGCTACACGTCCTGCCCCGATGTCTGCCCGACGACGATGGCCGACATGCTCAAGTGGCGCACCGACACCGGCATCGGCTACGACAAGCTGCGCACCGTGTTCGTAACGGTCGACCCCGAACGTGACACGGCGCAGATGTTGAAGGACTATATCGGTGCGTTCGACCCGGGCATCACAGGGCTTGTCGGCGATGCTGTGCAGACCGAAACGATCAAGAAGATCTTCGGCGTGGTCGGAGACAAGGCAGAGCAGGATGCGACGGGGTTCTACCTGGTGAACCACACGGCGTCGGTGTTTCTGATCGGCGCGGACGGCACGTTCCAGGGCACGATCGCGTACGGCGAAGACAATGCCGCCGCCGAAGCCAAGATCAAGCGGCTCGTGAATGGCTGAGCGGCAGCGGCTCGATCTCGCGATCGAGGCGCGCGGATTGTTGCCGAGCCGGGCGCGGGCCCGCGATGCCGTGCTGCGCGGCACTGTTACAGTCAACGGCGTCTTCGCGAGCAAGCCGCATCAGATGGTGAGCGACAGCGATGTGGTTGCGCTCGACGATCCGGCGAGCCGCTACGTCTCGCGCGCCGCGCTGAAACTGATCGCAGGGCTGGATGCCGGTACGCTTGCGGTCAAAGGCCGGGTCTGCCTCGATCTCGGGGCATCGACCGGCGGCTTCACGCAGGTGCTCGCAGAGCGTGGTGCATCGCGCATCTATGCGGTCGACGTCGGGCATGGGCAATTGAGCCCTGTCGTAGCGGCGTTGCCAAACGTGGTGGCGATGGAAGGCGTGAATGCGCGCGACCTCTCACGGGACCAGGTGCCGGAGGCGGTGGACCTGCTGGTGTGCGACGTGAGTTTCGTGTCGGTGACGAAAGTGCTCGCGGCACCTCTCGCGTTGTGCGGCGAGCGGGCCGAAGTCGTGATCCTCATCAAGCCGCAGTTCGAGGTGGGCCGCGAGAATGTGGGGCGTGGCGGCATTGTGAGCGACGGTGCCGCCATCGAGACCGCGGTTGCACAGATCATGCAGTTCATGAGCGATCGCGGTTTTGCGCATAAGATCTCGGTTCCGTCGCCGATTGCGGGTGGTGACGGCAACAAGGAAACTGTGGCGGTCTTCCACCGCATCGGCTAACATCGGCAATCGACGATTGAAGCCGGACTTTGCCGGCACCGCCCTCCCCCGGCGGACTGCAATCGCTGCAACAACACATTCAGCAAGGTGATGCGATGGAATACCGCCGTTTGGGCAAATCCGGCCTACGTGTGTCCGAGTTCTCGTTCGGTGCGTGGGTCACGTTCGGCAAACAGGTGGGCGAGGACGATGCCGCTTCGCTGATGGGCTACGCTTATGACCACGGCGTCAATTTCTTCGACAATGCCGAAGGCTACGAGCAGGGCAATGCCGAGCTCGTGATGGGTGAGGCGCTCAAGAAGCTCAACTGGTCGCGCGACAGCTACATGGTGTCGTCCAAAGTGTTCTGGGGCGGCCAGAAGCCGACGCAACGCGGGCTCAGCGCGAAGCACGTAACCGACGGCGCACACATGGCGTTGAAGCGGCTCGGCGTGGACTATCTCGATCTCTATTTCTGCCACCGGCCGGATATTGCGACGCCGATCGAGGAGACGGTGCGCGCGATGCACAACCTGATCCAGCAGGGCAAGGTCATCTACTGGGGTACATCCGAGTGGAACGCGCAGCAGCTGACCGAGGCACACATGGTGGCCCGGCGCGAGCATCTGACGCCGCCGACGATGGAACAGCCCGAATACAACATGTTCAGCCGGCAGAAAGTCGAGGCCGAGTTCCTGCCGATCTACGAGCTCGGCCTGGGGACGACGATCTGGTCGCCGCTCGCTTCCGGCTTCCTCACCGGCAAATACAATGACGGTGTACCTGCAGACAGCCGCCTCAACCTGCCCGGCTATGAGTGGCTCAAGCAGCGCCTCGCATCGGACGCCGGGAAGGCGATGATCGAGAAGGTCAAGCAGCTTGCGGTGCTGGCCAAGGAGGTCGGCATGCCGGTGCACCATATGGCCCTGCTCTGGTGCAACGCGAACCCCAACGTATCGACGGTGATCCTGGGCGCCAGCAAGAAGAGCCAGCTCGAGGACAACCTCAAGGCACTCGACAGCACGGTCAAGCTCACACCGGACGTGCTGGCGCGGATCGAAGAAATCCTCGGCAACAAGCCCGACGCACCCCGCGCCTTCGCGCTGGAGTGATCAGTCGCCTTTGGCGAGCGCCTCAAGCAGTGGCTTGAGGCGCTCGCCGTAGCGGGCGGCAGTGTTGACCGAGCGGGTGTGGATGGGCTCACGCACCTGCAGCAGCGAGGCAGTCTTCACCTCGCGCTTTGCTGTGTGGGTTTCTATGACGTCGGGCGTCCACTCGAAGCCGAGATAAGCGAAAAGCTCCCGTGTTACCCGCTCGGGCTCGGCCGTCAGCTGCTCGTACGAGACATCATGGATGACGCCCGGCATCACGCTATGCCAATGGCGCATCAGCTGCCGGTAGAGGTTGTGGTAGTGCCCGAGCTCGCCGAGGTCGTAGGCGTAGGGGTGCCCCTCGGTGGCGAAAAACACCCTGAAGATCGAGAGGCAATTGTCGGCTGGATCGCGAGTCAAATGGATGATGCGCGCGTTGGGCAAGGCGAGGTGGATGAGGCCTGCGACCAGGAAGTTTTGCGGCATCTTGTCAACGACGTGGAGACTGCGAGCCGATGCTCTCGGCAGCAGTGACAGGTAGGTCCGGCCGACCTTTCCGAAATCGGCGCCAGGCTTAAGCGCCTCCGGTTTCCGGTAGGGGTCGGCACCGGTGACCTGACGAGCGGCGCTCCGCATGTCATCGAGCTCACCGGCTGCATAGGTGCGGGGCACGGACGCCAGAACCTGCTCGAGTAGCGTTGTGCCAGACCGCGGCATGCCGATGATGAAGATGGGCCTATTGGACGGATCGCCTCTACCGTTATTGGCGCCGATGAAGTCCGCGGTGAACGTGTCGGCGATCCGCGCGAAGCGGGCGTCGTCGTCGGTGGAGCTGTATTTGAAGCTTTCGCGGCGCAGGCGGTTGCCGAGCAGGAACTCATCGAGCGCGCGCGTGTAGTCGCCGATGTCGTCGTAGGCTTTCCCCAAGCCGAAGGCGAGCTGCATGCGTTCCGGCTTCGGCAGCGGGCGGGCGAGTGCGGCTTCCATGGCCGCGATGTCGGGATCGTTGGCGATCTTGTGC
Organism: Devosia sp.; assembly: GCA_040081185.1. Taxonomy (GTDB): domain Bacteria; phylum Pseudomonadota; class Alphaproteobacteria; order Rhizobiales; family Devosiaceae; genus Devosia_A. The sequence continues at coordinate 29,343 of JBEBHC010000012.1, forward strand.
GGCGTCGACGCCGACAACTGACGGTGCAGCGACATGTCATCGGGCGCAAGCCGGATGGCGGTGCGCAGCGCGTCGCGGCCGGTATCCAGATCACCCAGCATAAGAGCGACGTTGGCCAGGTTGCGGTGGAGTGCGCCGACCTTCGGCGCTGTGACAAGCGCTCGCTTGTAGGTGGCCGCCGCCTCAGCCAGATCACCTACGATCGTCAATGCATCGCCGAGGCGTGCGAGGTTGCGGGCATCGTTCGGTGTGAGCTTGACGAGAAGGCGGTAGGTCTCGACGGCATCGGCCGGCCGCTTCTGCGCCATGAGGCGATCGCCTTCGGCGAGCAGCGCCTCGGCATTGCGCCGAACGGGCGCCATCAGAAGCCGATACCGCCCTCGCGACCCGTCTGGCCGCGGTGACGCAGGAAATGGTCGGCGAGGACGCAGGCCATCATCGCTTCGCCGATTGGTACCGCTCGGATGCCGACGCAGGGATCGTGCCGGCCCTTGGTCATGACCTCAGTGTCCTCGTTGTGCACGGTGACGGTTTCGCGCGGCGTGAGGATGGACGAAGTCGGCTTCACCGCAAAGCGCACAACGATAGGGTCGCCGTTGGAGATGCCGCCGAGGATGCCACCGGCCCGATTGGTCTTGAATGTCGGCCCACCCGGGGCCGCGCGCATTTCATCGGCGTTCTCGATGCCGGTGAGGATGGCGGCGGCGAAGCCGTCGCCGATTTCCACACCCTTGACGGCGTTGATCGACATCATGGCAGAGGCAAGGTCAGCCGAGAGCTTGCCGTAGATTGGCGCGCCCCAGCCGGGGGGCACACCTTCTGCGACGATCTCGATGACCGCGCCCACCGAATTGCCGGCCCGGCGCAGCTGGTCCAGGTAGGGTGCCCATTTGGCGGCGGCATCGGCGTCAGCGCAAAAGAACGGGTTCTGGTCGACCTGGTCCCAATCGAAATTGGCGTAGTCGATATCGTGCGGACCCATGGCAACGAGCGAGCCGCGAATGGTAACGGCAGGGACGACCATGCGGGCGATGGCGCCGGCGGCGACGCGCGCCGCGGTTTCGCGCGCCGAGGCGCGGCCCGAGCCCTTGTAGTCGCGGATGCCGTACTTCTGCTGGTAGGTGAAATCGGCGTGGCCGGGCCGGAACTTGTCCTTGATTTCGGAATAGTCCTTGGAGCGCTGATCGGTATTGTCGATCAGCAGCGAGATTGGCGTGCCGGTGGATTTCAGCTTGCCGTCGGCTTCGTCCTCGAAGACGCCCGAGAGGATTTTCACCGCATCGTCTTCGCGGCGCTGGGTGGTGAATCTGGACTGGCCGGGCTTGCGGCGATCAAGATCGCGCTGGATCGCCTCAGGGGAGATCTCGATGCCCGGCGGGCAGCCATCAATGACGACGCCGAGCGACGGCCCGTGGCTTTCACCCCAGGTGGTGAAGCGGAACATGTGGCCGAAGGTGTTGAAGCTCATGACGATCCTCGCGCCCACCGGGCTCGCCGCCCCGAGGGTCAGCGTGTTCTAGGCAGCGCGTCGCTGCCGGTCAATCAATCGTCCCAGGAGTGGCCGGCGGGATAGACGGTGCACTTGCCGTCGAGGAAATGGACGACAGAATCCTGCGGCGGGAACCAGTTCACGGCTTTTTCCACCGGGAAGTCCTCAATGAGGCGACGGAGAACGCGCAGGATGCCGCCATGGGCGACGATGACCGAAGGGCCGCTGAGCGTTTTCGCGAAGTCGGTGATCCGAGTGGCCACGTCCTCGTAGCTCTCGCCTTCGGGTGGGCGGAAGTCCCAGAAGCTTCCGTCGCGCTCCCCGGCGATGGCCATCTCGCCGGCGGCGAGTTCGGTGTGCAGCCGGCCCTCGTAGATGCCGAATGAGATCTCGATCAGCCGGTCATCGAAGGTGATCTCTGGTACCGGATCGGTGAAGGCGGCGCGGACACGCTGCATGGTCTCGCGCGTGCGAGTGAGCGGTGACGCATACCAGGCGAAGTTCACGGGCTTGCGCCCGGTGTGTTCGATCAACTGGCGCAGCAAATGCCCGTTGAGATCGGCCTGGCCCCTGCCGGTCTCGTTGAGCGGAATATCCTTGCTGCCCTGGTATCGACCCTCGGCATTCCAATTGGTTTCGCCGTGACGGACGAAATAGAGTTCAGGCCAGTTGGTCGACATCTATGCCTCGGTGACGCCCCGAGAGAATGACGAGGCGCGGCGGTGGAAACAACTGCGCCTTTCGCAGGGCTAGGCGGTGGGCGCGGCCGGTGCTTCGGCCTCGGCGTCCATCAGTTTCATGCCCACGACGTTGAAGCCGGCATCGACATAATGGATTTCGCCGGTGACGCCATTCGACAGCGGGGACAGCAGATACATGGCGGCATTGCCGACATCGTCGATATCGACGTTGCGGCGGAGGGCGGCGTTCGATTCCTGCCAGTGCAGCATGTCGCGCAGGCCGGAAATGCCGGAGGCGGCGAGCGTCTTGATGGCGCCGGCCGAGATGGCGTTGACGCGGATGCCGGACTTGCCGAGGTCCACGGCAAGATAGCGCACGGAGGCCTCGAGCGCGGCCTTGGCGACGCCCATGACGTTGTAATTGGGGATGTAGCGCTGCGAGCCGTAGTAGGTGAGGGTCAGCAGCGAGCCACCTTCCGACATCAGAGGCTCGGCGCGCTTGGCGACGGCGGTGAAGGAATAGACCGAGATGTTCATGGTCAGCGCGAAGTTGCCCGAGCTCGTATCGATGTAACGGCCGTCGAGTTCGTTCTTGTCCGAAAAGCCGATGGCGTGGACGACGAAATCGAGGTGACCCCACTTGTCCTTGATCTGGCGGAAAGTCTCATCCATCGCCGCGTCGTTGGTGACGTCGCATTCGACGAGGAAATCCGAGCCAACTTCGGCAGCCAGCGGCTCGACGCGCTTCTTGAGCGCCTCGCCCTGGTAGGAAAAGGCGATCTGTGCGCCCTGCCCGGCCAGCGCCTTGGCGATGCCCCAACCGATCGACCGATTGTTGGCGACGCCCATGATGAGGCCGCGCTTGCCTGCCATCAACCCTTCAACCATCGGCGTTTCCTTCCGTTTGTCTTGTTGCCGGGCTTCTGCCACAGGACGCACGGCAGGGGCAAGTTACGCCTTGTTTCGGCAGGCCGCGCGGCTATCTTCCGGGCATGAACAAGCGGTCTCCCGACATCGGCGCCGCCCTCGCGGGGCTGATTGGCGATGCGGCGGTGATCCGCGACCCTGCGGGCATGCCGGCCTATCTCAACGAACCGCGCAAGCGTTTCCATGTGCGTGCCGCCGCCGTGGCGCTGCCCTCAGACGTGGCGCAGGTGCAGGCCATTGCGCGGTGGGCCAACACTAGTGGGGTCAAGCTGATCCCGCAGGGCGGCAATACCGGGCTGGTCGGCGCGCAAGTGCCGCTGTCTGGCGATGAGGTGATCGTCTCACTCAAGCGGCTCGACCGCGTGCGCGGCATCGATGCCCAAGCCGGCAACATGACGCTGGAAGGGGGAGTGGTGCTGGAGACTGCGCATAAGCTGGCGGAGGATGCGGGGGCCATGTTTCCGCTGTGGATCGCCAGCCAGGGTTCGGCGCGGATCGGTGGCATCCTCAGTTCCAATGCTGGTGGAGTGCAGGTGCTCGCTTTCGGCAATGCGCGCGAGTTGTGCCTCGGCATCGAGGCGGTGCTGCCGGATGGGCGGTTGTATCAGGGACTCAATGCGCTCAAGAAGGACAATACAGGCTATGACCTCAAGGACCTGTTCATCGGCGCCGAGGGGACGCTGGGGTTCATCACTGCGGCTACGCTGAAGCTGTTTCCGCAGCCGGATGGATATGAGACGGCGCTGTGCAACGTGTCGGGGCCGGAAGCGGCGCTACGGCTGTTCTACCTGATGCGTGAACGGGCCGGATCGCGGCTGACGGCGTTCGAGTTGATGCCTCGCTTCGGCATCGACCTGCAGATCAAGCACAGGATGCTGGAGCGCGATCCGACGGCGAGTTCGTCGCCCTGGTATGCGCTTGTCGAGATCAATCGCATGAAAGGCGGCGTGCTGGGTGCGCTGTCGGACGGTCTCGAAGAAGCAATGGAAGCGGGCATCATCAGTGATGCGAGTGTCGCGATGTCGGAGCGCGACCGGGTCGCGATGTGGGCGGCGCGCGAGCAGATGAGCGACGTGCAATCGCGCGAGGGTGCGTCGATCAAGCATGACGTATCGGTTCCGATCGCGGCGGTCCCGGCATTGATCGCGGAAGGCATTTCGGCAACGTCGACCGTGGTCGATGGTATCCGGCCGTGCGCATTCGGACACATGGGGGACGGGAATATCCATTTCAACTTCAGCCAGCCGGTCGGCGCCGATCCGAAGGCTTTCATGGCACGCGAAGCCGATCTGAATGCTGCGATCTACGCGGTCGTGGGCAAGCTCGGTGGGTCGATTTCGGCAGAACACGGCATCGGGCAATTGAAGACGAGGCTGCTCAGGCGCGTGAAGGATCCGGTGGCGCTGGAGATGATGCGGGCTATCAAACGCGCTCTGGACCCCAACGGCATAATGAACCCGGGCAAGCTATTGGACTGAGGCACACTATTGTGCCGCCTTGACCTCGTGCGCCGGCGTGCCATCTGAGGCGCATGCTGCTCGATATCGGTTTCGTCGACGACAAGACCCGGCCGACCGTTCCCAAGCTCGAAGGGCTGACACCCTCGCAGCGTGTTGCGGGCGAGCACCTTAAAGAGGTGCACGACCACCTGCGGGACAACATGACTTCCATCCGATCATTGATGGCGCGGGCGGCCGATGGGATGGCGTCGCAGCAGGACGTCGTTGCTGAGACCGCCGCGCTGACACTGGTCAGCAACTTCCGGCGCTTCGGCAACCTGTGTGGGCAGCACTGCCAGATCGTGAACACGCATCACTCGATCGAAGACGCGCACCTCTTCCCCGCACTCGCCTCACAGTCAGAAGGCTACCGGCTCGTGACGGAGCGCCTTGAGGCCGAGCATCGCGTTGTGCACGAACTGCTCGTCCGCCAGATTGATGCTTTGAATGCACTCGCGCGCGATCCCGGTGCCGAAACCTTCGCTGAGGCTCGTGAAATCTATGATGCGCTGGAGCGCGTGCTGCTCTCGCATCTGGGTTACGAAGAGGACCAGATCGGCGACGCCATCGGCTATTTCGGGCTGTTCTAAAACAGATCGAGCTGGCCGTTGCTGGCGGCTTTCTTCTTCGGCTTCTTCTCTTCCTCAGGCTCGGCGTCTGGATCGATCGGTTCGATCAGTTGTGGGCCCTCTGAATCCGCTTTGCCCACCGCCTTGTCGACCGGGTGATATTTCATCGTGCCGGCCGGCGGCGTGCCGATGAATTCCAGCGCCATGCGACCGTTGACGTCGCGCGTGTTGAGCCAGGCATCGATGGCGTCCTGCCCGCGTAGGATCGCCGGCATGCGATCGTAAACCGACGAGATTTCGAGATTGGGATCGACGGTGACAATGGCGACGGTATCGACTTCCTCACCGTTGGGGCCGGCCCAAGTGGAGTAGAGGCCGGCAAAGGCCATGGTCTCGGTTTCGTCGGAGGTGATGTAATAGGGCAGCCGCTTGCCGCCCGGCGCCTTCATCCATTCATAGTAGCCCGAGGCGGGGACGATGCAGCGCGAATTGCGCACGGCGTCGCGAAAGGCGGGCTTTTCCGCCATAGTCTCGGCGCGAGCGTTGATCAGCAAGGGAAACTCGCGCGGGTCCTTCACCCAAGCCGGCATCAGCCCCCAGCGGAAAAGCTCGGCAGACCGGCGCCCCTCGCGTTCGAGGATCGTCACGATCGGCTGCGTCGGCGTGATGTTGTAGCGCGGCACGTAGGTGAAGTCGTTGAGGACCTTGAACAGGCCGCGCCAGGCTTCGTGAGGCAAGAGGAAGGCGTAACGGCCGCACATCGCGATGTGATGTCCGGCAGACAAGTTAGGTGCTTGCGGGCCACCGCGCAAATTGCCATGCCGGGGCATGGCCATCGTCCCTTTTGCCGCCAGCGTGGCGCTGATCAACAAGAACCAGGTGCTGCTGATCCAGCGTAACAAGCAACCGTCCGAGGGCTTGTGGACCCTGCCGGGCGGGCGGCTGGAGGCGGGCGAGACTGCCGAGCAGGCGGCGCAGCGCGAGATCAAGGAAGAACTGGGGCTTTATGCTTTCGCGCTTCGTCCGATCCGGACGCTGATGCTCGGGCCGAAGCGCGATTTTCCACTGGCGGTGTTTGCCACCGAGGGTTTCGAGGGCGAGGTGGTGCCGCAGCCCGAGGAAGTGCGCGCCTGGCGCTGGGCGCGGATCGAGCAACTGCGGCAGTTGCCGACGACCTACGATCTCGCCTCGGTAGTGGAAGGCGCCTTCCGGATATTCGATAGGACCTAGCCGCGCTTGCGCCTTGCCCGCGACACGATCAGCGGACTAGAGAAGCGCATGCGCCTGCTGAAGCTCTTCGTGCTTGTCCTCGTCCTTGCGTTTCCGCGCCCGGTGCTGGCGGTCGATCCGCCTTATCAGGCGGAGATGGAGCGGCTGGCCGAGATCATGGGCAGCCTCTATTTCCTCGCACCGCTCTGCCGCCCGGGTTCGGACGATTGGCGCGGCGAGCTGGCGGAACTGGTACGGCTCGATCAGCCGGACGAAGATCGGCAGCAGCGTCTCTACGGCGCATTCAATTCCGGGTTTGCCGCCTATTCGCGGCTCTACAAAAGCTGCACGGATTCGGCGGCCGAAGCGCTGAACCGGTTACTGACTGAGGCGGAGACAACGGCGCGCGACATACACGCGCGCTTCGCTGAATAGTGGCTGTGACGAGCCGGCAGACGCGATTAACCCTTAGATTACATGCGCCGCTGCCATCGTTATCATCGTGCTATTCCGAGCAGATGCCGCCCAGCAAACCGACCATTCCCAGCCTCGCCGATGGCGCCGAAACCGATCCTCATCGCGAGGAGCGCCAGTTGGCGCTTGAGTATCTGGCGGAAGCCTGGAACAGCGCCGAGGACGAGGGTGTGGAGAGTCTAGCACTCGCCCATGCGTCCCTGTTTGCCGCTTTGGCGACGCTGGTGCGTGCGCATGGCGAGGAAGCGACCGCTTTGCTGGTCGCCGGGCTACCCGACCGCATCCGCGGCGGCGAATACAATCTCGAACGGCAGATCCAGTAGCCCTAGGCAGGCTGGAGGGTTTCGAGGAACCGCACCGGCTGACCGAATGCCGGCGTTAGGAGTTCGCCCTGCCACATGACAGTCTTTCCGCGCAGAACTGTGCCGACGGGCCAGCCTATGACTTTTACGCCGTCATAGGGGGTCCACCCGGCCTTGCTAGCGATCCAGCCGTTGGTGATGGTTTCTCGGCGCTTCAGATCGACAATGGTGAGGTCGGCGTCGTAGCCGGTGGCGATGCGGCCCTTTTGCGCGATGTTGAAGATGCGCGACGGCCCGTGACTCGATAGATCGACAAACCGCTCGAGGCTCAGCCGTCCGGCATTCACATGATCGAGCATGACGGGCACGAGCGTTTGGACGCCTGTCATGCCCGAGGGTGAGTTTGGGTAGGGCTTGTCCTTTTCCTCGCGGGTGTGTGGGGCGTGGTCGGATCCCAGCACATCGACGACCCCGTTGGCCACCCCTGCCCAGATACCGTCGCGGTGTGCCTTGTCGCGGACGGGCGGGTTCATCTGAGCGTACGTGCCGAGGCGGATGTAGGCGGTCTCGTCGAGGGTCAAGTGATGGGGCGTGACCTCGACGGTTGCGACGTCCTTGTGGTCGGCGAGGAACACCATCTCTTCGGCGGTGGAGATATGCAGCACATGGATGCGCTTGCCGTGACGATGGGCGAGCGCGACGAGGCGCCTGGTCGAGCGCATTGCCGCTTCCGTGTCGCGCCAGACAGGATGGGAGGTGGGGTCGTTCGTAACGCGGATCGACTTTCGTTCCTCGAGGCGAAACTCATCCTCGGAATGAAAGGCGGCGCGACGGGAGATGGCCTTGATGATGGCCCCCACCCCCTCGTCGTCGGCCACAAGAAGACTGCCGGTGGACGAGCCCATGAAGACTTTCACGCCGGCGCAACCGGGGAGTCGCTCGAGCTCTGGTAGCTGGCCAACATTGTCGTGCGTGCCTCCGACGAAGAAGGCGAAGTCGCAGTGCATGCGGCCCGTGGCGCGGGCGATCTTGTTCTCGAAGGCCTCGCGCGTGACCGTGAGTGGATTGGTATTGGGCATTTCGAAGACCGCGGTCACGCCGCCCATTACGGCCGAAAGGGAGCCAGAAGCCAGGTCTTCCTTGTGTTCCAGCCCCGGCTCACGAAAGTGCACCTGCGTGTCGATGACGCCGGGCAGAATGTGGAGGCCGGTACAATCGGTAGCGGCGTAGGCGGTGTCGGCCGCGAGATTGCCCAACGCAGCGATGCGGCCGTCGCGGATTCCGACATCGGCGGCGTGGACGCCGTCGTGGTTGGCTATGGTGCCGTTCTTGAAGATCGCGTCGTAGTGCGCCATGTCTGCCTCGCCCGAACGGAATGGGCATACTGGATTTCCGCGGATGCGGGAATGACAGGTGAGACATGACAACCAAGCTCAGGCCATCCCGCGCCCTCGTCCGCTTTTCGGGCGCGGAGGCGCAAAAGCTGCTGTTCGACGTGGTGACGGGGCGGCTGCTGGCCGAGCCGGGCGATCCGGTGTGGTGGGCGCTGCTCTCGCCTCAGGGCAAGATTCAAGCCGAGGGGCTAAGCCTCTGGCGGGATGACGCATTCTGGTTGGACGTCGACCAGTCGGTGGCCGATGGCTTCATCAAGCGGATGAAAATGTACCGGCTGCGGGCGAAGGTCGACATCGACGACCTGCGCGAAAGCCACGTCGTCGGTGCGGACGAGACTGCGCTCAAGGGGCATGTGATCGGCACAGAAGCCGATGCCGTTGGATGGTCGCCACCGGATGACGATTATGACGCCGCCCGCATCGGCGAGGGTGTGGCGGAGCTGGGCCCGGATTTCGCGCCGGACAGCGTGTTTCCGCACGATATCGGCATGGATTTGCTGGGCGGGGTGGACTTTCAGAAGGGCTGCTATATCGGCCAGGAAGTCGTGAGCCGGATGCAGCATCGCGGGACGGCGCGCCGGCGGCCGGTGATTGTTGCGGGGTTATCCGCCGATGTCCCGGCCGGGACTCCGGTACTGGTTGCGGGGCGCGACTCGGGCGCGATCGGGCGGCCGGTGAATGGCAGGGCAGTCGGGATCGTGCGTCTTGACCGGTTCGACGGCGGTGCCGTGACTGTGGGGGGCGCACCGGTGGAAATGACCCTGCCCGGCTGGGCCACTTACAAGCTTGGGGAATCGGCGGCGGCTGACTAGCGTCCGGCCGGTCGTAGGGGGTTCGATTTGGGGCGGGGCAAGGAACGGGCATGGCAGCGCATGCTGAGCGGGCGTCGGCTCGATATTCTCGATCCCTCCCCGCTGGATGTCGAACTTACGGATATCGCGCATGGCCTCGCGCGCGTGGCACGGTGGAATGGGCAGACGCAGGGCGACTACCCTTTCTCGGTGGCGCAGCATTCTGTGCTGGTGCTCGAGATTTTCCGGGCCGCACAGGCTGAGCCCAACGCCAAGGCGGAGCTCTACGCGCTGCTGCATGACGCGCCCGAATATGTGATGGGCGACATCATTTCCCCGTTTAAGGCAGCGATGGGCGGCAACTACAAGGA
>JBEBHC010000261.1:0-3043 GCA_040081185.1 Devosia sp.
TCGAAATCGTAGCGCGCCTTCCTGAGCGTCTCGGAATAGTACCGCCAGTCCCACGCTTCGAGCCGCGCCTTGTCGCCTTCGGCATCGATCAGCGTCTGGAGCGCTTCGCGATCCTCCTCGGCCCGTTTCCGCCCCGGCGCCCATACATCCTCGAGCAGCTTCTGCGCCGCTGCCGGCGTCTTGGCCATGGAATCATCAAGCTTGTAGGCGGCGTAGCTGTCGTAGCCGAGCAGCTGCGCCATCTCCGCTCGCAGCGCCACCATCTCGGCGATCACCTTGCGGTTGTCATTGGCATTGCCGTTGTGCCCGCGATTGACGAACGCCCGCCACACCTTCTCGCGCACCGCCCGGTCCGTCGCGAAATGGAGGATCGGCTCGACGCTGGAGCGCGACGTGGTCGCCGCATAGGGCGCGTTGAGCTTCCGCTCCCGTGCCGTCTCCGCCGCCGCAGCACGGGCGAACTCGGGCAGCCCCGCAACCTCGGCCTCGGTCAGCGCGAACACCGTGCTCTGTTCGTCCGCCAGCACGTTTTGCCCAAACGCCGTGCCGAGCACCGACAGGCGCTCCATGATCGCGGCAAAGCGCTCACGTTGCGCATCGGTCAGCCGCGCGCCCGTCCGCACGAAATCGAGATGGTAGCGCTCGAGCACGCGCAGCGCCTCGGCATCGAGCCCGAGCGAAGCTCTGCGCCTGTGTAACTCGTCTACGCGCCGGAACAGCGCGGCATTGAGATAGATGCCAGTCCAGTGCCGCGTCAGCAGCGGCGCGACCTCGCGCTCTACCGCCTGCAGCTGCTCGTCCGTGTGGGCGCCGCTGAGCTGGCCGAACACCATGTCGACGCGCCGCAGCGCCTGCCCGCTGCGCTCCAGCGCCGCGATCGTATTGTCGAATGTCGACGAAGCAGGGTCGGCGGCGATGGCCGCGATCTCGCGGTCATGCTCTTCCAGAGCCTTCAGGTAGGCCGGCCGGAAATGCGCAGTCTCGATCGCGTCGAAGGGCGGTGCCTCGAATGGCGTGGTCCAGGTTTCAAAGAATGGATTGCTCATGGACCGATTGGTCTCCGCTTCGAGGACAAACAAAAAGGGCGGCCCGCCGACCGCCCTTCCATCGACTACGCCGCCGCCGCGGGTGAGATGACCTCACCCTCGATCTCGGGCACGAGCATCAGCCCGGCATCGCCGGCGTCGACGCGGATTGTCTGGCCGTCCTGCACGTCGCCGGAGAGGATGGCTTCCGCTAGCCGGTCCTGCACCTCGCGCTGAATCACGCGCTTCAGCGGCCGCGCGCCATAGGCCGGGTCGTAGCCCTCATTGGCGAGCCACTCACGACCCTTATCCGTGAGATCGAGCGCGATGTCCCGATCCTTGAGCAGATGTGCGAGCCGTTCGAGCTGGATCGTCACGATCGATCCCATATGCTCGCGCGCCAGCCGGTGGAACAGGATGATGTCGTCGACGCGATTGAGGAATTCGGGACGGAAGGCGGCCTTCACCGCATCCAGCACCTTGCCCCGTACAAGCTCGATCGACTCGTTCTCCTTGAGGTTCACCAGCCAATCAGCGCCCAGATTCGAGGTCATGATGATGATCGTATTCCGGAAGTCGACCGTCCGCCCCTGCCCGTCCGTCAGCCGCCCATCGTCGAGCACCTGCAGCAGCACGTTGAACACGTCCGGATGCGCCTTTTCGATCTCGTCGAACAGGACGACCTGGTAGGGCCGGCGCCGCACCGCCTCGGTAAGCATGCCGCCTTCGTCATGGCCGACATAGCCCGGGGGCGCGCCGATCAGCCGAGCCACGGAGTGCTTCTCCATGAACTCGCTCATGTCGAGCCGCACCATCGCGTGTTCGTCGTCGAACAGGAACTCGGCGAGCGCCTTGGTCAGCTCCGTCTTGCCGACGCCCGTAGGCCCGAGGAACATGAAGGAGCCGATCGGCCGGTTCGGGTCCTGCAGCCCGGCGCGTGAACGCCGTACGGCGCGCGACACGGCTTCGACGGCCTCGCCCTGGCCGATCACGCGCTTGCCGAGCGTATCCTCCATATGCACGAGCTTTTCGCGCTCGCCTTCGAGCATGCGGTCGACAGGAATGCCGGTCCACCGCGACACGACCTGAGCGATGTCCGACGCGGTCACCACTTCCGAAATCATGTCGGACTTTTCGCCGCCATTGGCCTGCGCTGCTTCGCTCAACTGCTTCTCGATCCCCGGGATCACCGCATAGGCGAGCTCCCCCGCCTTGGCGAAGTCACCACCACGCTGCGCGATTTCGAGCTGGCTGCGTGCCGCGTCGAGTTCTTCCTTGAGCTTCTGGCTGCCCTGCACGCGCTCCTTCTCAGCGAGCCACTTCGAGGACAACAACTGTGCATCCTCCTCGAGCCCCGCGAGGTCTTCCTCGAGCCGGTCGAGACGGTTGCGCGAACCCTCGTCGGTTTCCTTCTTCAGCGCCTCGCGCTCGATCTTGAGCTGCATGATGCGGCGATCGAGTTCGTCGAGCGCCTCGGGCTTGGAATCGACGGCCATGCGCAGCCGCGCCGCGGCTTCGTCCATCAGGTCGATGGCCTTGTCGGGCAGGAAGCGATCCGCGATGTAGCGGCTCGACAGCGTGGCGGCAGCAACGATCGCAGAATCCGAAATCCGGATGCCGTGATGAAGTTCGTACTTTTCCTTCAGCCCGCGCAGGATCGAGATCGCGTCTTCGACCGTCGGCTCCGACACGAACACCGGCTGGAACCGCCGCGCCAGCGCCGCGTCCTTTTCGACATGCTTGCGATACTCGTCGAGCGTCGTCGCACCCACGCAGTGCAATTCGCCGCGCGCCAAAGCCGGCTTCAGCAGGTTCGACGCATCCATCGCGCCATCCGCCTTGCCCGCGCCAACCAGCGTGTGCATCTCGTCGATAAACAGGATGATCTGACCCTCGGCCGCCGTGATCTCGTTGAGCACGGCCTTCAGCCGCTCTTCGAACTCGCCGCGATACTTCGCGCCCGCAATGAGCGCACCGAGATCGAGCGCCATCAGCGACTTGCCCTTGAGGCTTTCCGG
>JBEBHC010000262.1:0-3039 GCA_040081185.1 Devosia sp.
TGCGGCGCTCAAAGGCGGCGATTCTTCGCCGAAGAGCTGAGTGCGCATCGCCGTCATTTCGGATGTGCATGGCAACCGCCTCGCACTCGAGGCGGTGCTTGACGACATCACGCGGCAGGCGGTCGATTCGACGCTGAACCTGGGCGACCTGGTGTCGGGGCCGATCGAGCCCAACTGGACCGCCGACATCCTGATGGAGCTCGATATCCCCACGGTGCGGGGGAACCACGAGCGGGCGCTGATCGACAATCCGCCGGAAAAGCTCGGACCTGTCGACCGTTTCGCGCAGGAACAGATGGAGGAGCGGCACCGGCAGTGGATCAACCAGCTGCCGGCGACGCTGTCGATGCTCGACGATATCTTCCTCTGCCACGGTACGCCGAGTTCGGACGAAGAGCCGTGGCTCGACAACTTCTGGGACGGCCGCCGCGTGCTGGTGCCCGACGAGGCGACGGTGACAGCGCGGGCCGAAGGATTCGACTATCCGGTGCTGTTGTGCGGTCACACGCACTTGCCGCGTGCCGTGCGTCTCAGGGACGGACGGCTGATCGTCAACCCGGGCAGTGTGGGGGTGCAGTTCAACCACGGCTCGCCGGATGCGCGGTACGCACTGATCGAGCGGCGCAACGGGCAGTGGTCGGCGACATTCCGGACCATCCCCTACGACCACTTCGCCGCCGCACGGCTCGCAGAGGCGAATGGCTTTCCCCACTGGCGCGAGGCGCTGGTGACGGGCTGGGTGGGCGCCGAGGGCCTGTTTTAGGCCCAATGCGACCGAGGTGTCGCAAAGTGACACTGATTTCATGTTGGCCAATGCCCCTGGTTAAGGGGTTCTTAACAATCACGGCTCGATCATCCACAGAAGAAAGCCGGTTGGGCTATCGGCGGAATCAATGCCGTAGCCTAGGGTCACTGCAAGGCGATCCGTCGGCGTTGAGTGCGGCAAGTCTTTGTAGTGCAAGCGTAAATCGGCCCTTTGGCCACGTCTTCCAGCGCTTACCTAGGCGGAACCCTATGTCCCTCATTGAATTCGAGCCTGATCGCGCCATCCATCCCGTCGATATCATCGAGCAGATTGCCGGTATCAACGACTGGAGCTTCGAGAGACAGGACGACGACGAGATTTCGATCTCCGTCCGCGGCAGCTGGAGCGACTATCACGTTTCGTTCAACTGGATGGAGGATCTCGAGTCCCTCCACATCGCATCAGCGTTCGATCTCAAGGTTCCGGATCCACGGCGGGCGGAGGTGAAGCAGCTCATCGCGCTGGTCAACGAGCAGCTCTGGATCGGCCATTTTGACATCTGGCCGCATGAGAATGTGATCATCTTCCGCAATTCGCACCTGCTCACCGGCGGTGCGGAAGTCAGCCCGCAGCAGTGCGAAGCCCTGCTGCGATCGGCGACGGAAAGCTGCGATCTCTACTACCAGGCCTTCCAGTTCGTCGTGTGGGCCGGTAAATCGGCGGCCGAGGCTCTTTCGAGCGTGATGTTCGAGACGGTCGGGGAAGCGTGAGGCTGCGTTAGCGGCGCCGGCGCGCTGCCGCAAACGGGAGCCTGAAATGGCAGAAAACTCGATGGCCGAAATCGGGCCCGTCGTCCTCGTGGGCGCGGGCAAGATGGGCCTCGCCATGGCGCGGGGATGGATCTCGGGTGGGCTCGCTCCCGAGCGGCTGGTGCTGGTCGACCCCAAGCCCGGCGACGCTACGATCCGTTTTGCACAATCGGCCGGGGTGAGCCTGATCGACTCGCCGCTCGGCATCCTGACGCATGTGATGGTGCTGGCGGTGAAACCGCAGGTGATGAGCCAGGTACTCAACCAGATCGCCCCGGCGGTGGGGCGGCAGACACTGGTGATTTCCATCGCAGCCGGCATTTCGCTCGCAGCGCTGTCGACCGGGCTCAATACGCAGCGCGTGATCCGCGCGATGCCGAATACTCCGGCTCAGGTGGGGAAGGGCATCACCGGTGCCGTCGGGCTGTCGATTTCGCGCGAGGACATGGAGCTCGGGAGCAAGCTGCTCGCATCGGCAGGGCAACTGATCTGGTTCGACCAGGAGTCCAAGCTGGATGCGGTGACAGCGGTCTCGGGGTCGGGGCCGGCCTATGTCTTCCACCTGGTGGAGACGATGGCGCTGGCGGGGATGCGGCAGGGACTCGATGCCGAGCAGGCCATGCTTCTGGCGCGACAGACCGTGATCGGCGCTGCAGCGTTGATGGAGGCGGACGGCTTGCCTGCGGCAACGCTGCGCGAGAACGTAACATCGCCTAATGGAACCACGGCAGCCGCGCTGAAGGTGCTGATGGCGCCGGACCGCGGGCTCGAGGCGTTGATGGACCGGGCTATCGAAGCGGCACGATTGCGCTCGGAGGAGCTCGGCCACCCCGGTGGCTAAAGCATCGTTCCAGGGCTTGGCCCGCACCTCGGTTCAGATATCTTCGGTGAGTTTCAGGCGATCGAGGACGGTGCGGTCGCCGGGTTCGACCATGCCGACGAAGAAGCGGAGCACGGTGCGCTTGCCTTCGGCGGGCAGGGCGGCGATGGCGGCATCGATGCGCGAAGTCTGCGTGGCGGACAATGTCTCGAAGAAGCGGCGACCCTTTTCGGTGGCGTAGAGCAGGCGCTGGCGGCGATCCGAGTCGCCGGTCTTCTGCTCGATGTAGCCGTTGTCGATGAGTTGCCGCAGAACGCGGGCGAGGGACTGTTTGGTGATCTTGAGGATGTCGAGCAGATCGGCAACCGGCATGCCGGGCTTGAGATTGACGAAGTAAAGCACCCGGTGATGCGCGCGGCCGAAGCCCTGCCGTTCGAGCAGTGCGTCGGCATCACCGACGAAGTCGCGATAGGCGAAAAAGAACAGGCCCATGACGTCGAGAGGCATGGTCTCCGGGCCTGTCCGGGCATTTATGTCAGTAGTGTTGACATGTATTCTGGCCGATGCCATTGTCCCTACCGCGATTGGGAAATCGTTCCGACTATCCCAAAGCCCCTGTGGTTTGCCAAGTTGGTTTGCCATTGATCGGGGGAGTGGGGCAGGAT
>JBEBHC010000107.1:0-11256 GCA_040081185.1 Devosia sp.
TCGAGAGCCACGCGGTCGGGCTGCGCATACCAGTACCAATGGTCGAAATCCGGAAGCTGGGATTTCATGCAGATGTGCACCGCGAGCATGTCGCCTTCGTAGGCCACGGCCTGCTCAAAGAAGTCGCGCCAGTTGCCGCTGAAATCGACGTCGTATTCCACGAACCAGCGGTGCTCGTAAGCGTCCAGGACAGGGTCGTTAAGGGCTGCCATCAACACAAGGTCTGCGAACATGTAGATGGAACCGCCGCTCGCTACACATTCGGCGTAGCGCTGGGGTTGCAGTGCCTGCCATTTATCCGGAGTCACGAGGATGTCGACTGGGGCGTCGGCAGGAACGTTGTTCGCATCTGGCGCCTGAAACGCGAGGAACACGTCGACGACATCCGCTGCCTCGGCGCGAAGTCTGCGGAAATGTGCTGCGACTGCCGGGGACCAGACATGCGTCAGGAAGACCACACAGTTCAAATTCCGTGCCACCCCCATCAGCCGAACTTGTTGCTGCGCGGGAAACCCTGCGGTGGCTGGCGGCCGGCCTGGGCGCGTTCGCCGACCCAGTCGCGCAGCTCCGCCATCGGCTTGACGAAAGTACGGCCCGAGGTATCGATCCAGCTCAGGCCGTCTGCCTTGTTGAACAACTTGGCGTCGGCAATGCCGCCATCCTTATACTTCTGCAGGCGCACGCCCTTGCCGCGAGTCATCCCCGGAAGTTCCGTGGCCGGGAAGATGATCATCTTCCGGTTCTCGCCGATGACGGCAACGGTGTCGCCTTCGCCCGGCACGATCAGCGCGGCTTCCTCACCGCCCGAAAGATTGAGCACTTGCTTGCCCTTGCGGGTGTTGGCCACGAGTTCGTCCTCGGGCACCACAAAGCCATTGCCGCCGTTCGAGGCGACGAGCCGCTTAGCGCCGGGCCGATGGACGAAGAGTTCGACGACGTCGGTGCCCTCTTCCATGTCGATCATGAGGCGTACGGGTTCGCCCTGCCCGCGCCCGCCGGGCAGCTTGTCGGGCGCGAGGGTAAACACTTTCCCGGCCGTCGATAACAGCAACAGCTTGTCGGTCGTCTGCGCATGAAGGGCGAGCTTCAACCGATCGCCAGCCTTGAAGCCCTTCTCATCGATATCGGTAGCGTGTCCCTTCATGGTCCTGATCCAGCCCTTCTCGGACAGGATCACCGTGATCGGCTCGCGCTCGATGAAGGCCGAAGCGACTTCCTCGTCGAAGGCTGCGTCGGGAGCAGCTTCGAGATGGGTCTTGCGTCGTCCGAGCGGCGTATCCTTTCCATAGGACTTCTTGAGGTCGTTGATCTGCGTGGTGATCTCGCCCCACTGCTTCTTGTCGGACTTCAGCAGCGCGTTGAGGTGCGACTGTTCCTCGGTGAGCTTCTTGTGCTCGGTCCTGAGTTCGATTTCTTCGAGCCTGCGCAACGAACGCAGCCGCATGTTGAGGATGGCTTCGGCCTGGTTGTCTGTGAGCTTGAACTTCTTCATCAGCGCCGCTTTCGCATCATCCTGCTCGCGGATGATCTTGATGACGGCGTCGATGTTCAGGTAGGCGACGATGTAGCCATCGAGCACCTCGAGGCGGCGGGCGATCTGCTCAAGCCGATGTTCAGTGCGGCGGACGAGTACGTCCTTGCGGTGTTCGAGCCAGGCGCGCAACGCTTCGCTGAGGCCCATGACCTTGGGCGTCGTGCCTTTGTCGAGCACATTCATGTTCAGAGGAATGCGTTGCTCGAGCTCGGTGAGCTTGAACATCTGTTCCATGAGAATTTTCTCATCCACAGTGCCGGCGCGAGGCTCGATCACGACGCGGATGTCGTCGGCGCTCTCGTCGCGGATGTCCTTGAGCAGCGGCAGGCGCTTGGCGAGGAGCAGCTCTGCCACTTTCTCGATGAGCTTACCCTTCTGCACGCCATACGGGATTTCCGTGACGATGATCTGATAGACGCCGCGTCCCTTGTCCTCCTTGTGCCACCGTGCACGAAGGCGGAACGCGCCGCGGCCAGTGGAATAGGATTCCGCTATCGACTCCGGGCTTTCGATCAGGATGCCCCCGGTGGGAAAATCCGGCCCTTGAACAAACTTGACGAGTTCAGCCGAGGACGCTTTCGGGTTCACGTTCACCAGATGCAACGCGGCGTCGCAGAGTTCGGCAACGTTGTGCGGCGGGATGGAGGTCGCCATGCCCACGGCGATTCCGCTGGAGCCATTTGCGAGGAGATTGGGGAAGTTCGCCGGCAACACTACCGGCTCTTCGGTGGCGCCGTCGTAGGTGGGGCGGAAGTTGACCGCGTCCTCGCCGATGCCCTCGAGGAGGCGCATGGCAATGTCGGTCATCTTTGCTTCGGTGTAACGGTAGGCGGCGGCGTTATCGCCGTCGATATTGCCGAAGTTCCCCTGCCCGTTCACCAGCGGATACCGCATGGCGAACTCCTGCGCGAGACGGACCATGGCGTCGTAGATCGAGGCATCGCCATGGGGGTGAAATCCACCGATGACGTCGCCGACCACTTTGGCCGATTTCTTGTAGGCCTCGTCCGGGTCGAGCTTGAGCAGACGCATGACGTGGAGGATGCGGCGGTGTACCGGCTTCAGTCCGTCGCGCGCATCGGGCAAGGCGCGCTGCGTAATAGTCGAGAGGGCATAGGAGAGGTAGCGCTCTTCCAGCGCCTTGCGCAGGTCGACGACGTTGTCGTCAGGCGGAAGGATATCAGCTTCGGGAGTCATGGATGGGTCCGGCGAATCACGGGTGGATTATATCGAGGCAGCGAGTGTGGAAGGCCCCGAATTCAGGCGAATCCGGCGTGGTCCGGACTTACCGCGCCGCAGAAAGCTTTTCGATCAGGGTCTCGCGCATTATCGGCGCGTCCACGTCGCGAGCACTCCATATGTACATGTCGAGGAAATGGCCCGAGAGGCGGAAAGCGGCCGCCACGTCACCTGGCAAAACCGCCCCGTCTGAGATGAGGAACTGCGGGAGGACAAGCAGCCGATCGCAATAAGGCTTAGCGGGTTCCCGGCTCACCGCCCTGCCGGTCTTGGGCGAAACGTGCGTGAGGTCCTCCGTCTCGCCGGTCACGGCACAGGCAGACAGATCGAGACCGAAGCCAAGTTCATCAAGCAGAGCCAGTTCGAAGCGGGCGAGTTGCTCGCCTATCCTGTCGGGCTTGGCCTCGAGGACTTCGACAGCCATGCCGAGCAGCCGGTCATGCGGGTCGCGCTCTGGCAGAAGCCGAAGATGATCGCAAAGGACCTGGCTGAGATAGAGACGCGTCCGGTCCACGATCAAGCCAGCGGCGCGCGCGTCGATTAGTTCGACCGCAAAGGTCCCCAGATGCTCATCGAGCCGAGCGCGCCACGTGATCTGCACCGTATTGCCTGGCTGCAGTGTCGCGGACATTTTGCTGGAGCGCCCGCCGCGGATCAGCCCCAGGCAGCGGCCTCGGCCTGCCACCATTGCCTCGGCGATGACACTGCTTTCGCCGTGGCGACGGACGCCGATGAGCAGGCCCTCACCGGACCACTGCATCTGACGCCCTCACTTGGTCCATTCTAGGCCCATCTCGCGATAGCGTTCGGGATCGTCGGCCCATTTCTCGCGGACCTTGACGAAGAGGAAGAGGTGCACCGGCACCTCGAAGATCCCCATCAGTTCCTTGCGGCTGTCGGCGCCGATGGATTTGATGGTCTGGCCGCCGGCGCCTAGAATGATCTTCTTGTGGGTTTCGCGCGTGACATAGATGACCTGGTCGATGCGATAGGAGCCATCCTTGTTGATGGTGAACTTCTCGGTCTCGACGGTGGCGTTGTAGGGGATCTCGTCGTGGATGCGGAGGAACAGCTTCTCGCGCGTGACCTCGGCGGCCGTTAGTGCCAACGTGAGGTCCGTTAGCTGATCTTCGGGGAAGTGCCAGGGACCGAGCGGGATGCGCTCGGTGGTCCAGGCGAGCAAATCCTTCACGCCGTGTCCCTTTAGAGCCGAGATCATGAAAGTCGCTTCGAACTTCAGTCGCGCATTTATGCTCTCGGCCAGTCCGAGCAATTTCTCGTGCGGGATCAGGTCGATCTTGTTGAGGACGAGCAGCCGCGGGCTCCGGCTGTCGGCGAGCCCTTTCAGCAGCGCGTCGACTTCCTCATTCAGCCCGCGCTCGGCATCGACGATCAACGCCACGAAGTCAGCGTCCCCTGCCCCGCTCCACGCGGCTTCGACCATCGCGCGGTCGAGCCGGCGCTTGGGCGCAAAGATACCCGGCGTGTCGATGAACACGATCTGCGCCGCGCCCTCGCTCACCACGCCACGAATTTGAGAACGTGTCGTCTGCGCCTTGTGCGTCACGATCGACACCTTGGCGCCGACGAGCGAATTGAGCAGCGTCGATTTGCCGGCGTTCGGCGCACCGACCAGCGCGATGAAACCACAGCGGGTTTGGGGCGAGACACTCATTGCTTCATCGATGGATTCATTCATGGGCTTCACCGATCCCTTCACGGACGAGGAAGGTCTGGGCGGCCTTATGTTCGGCAATGCGCTTGGTCGGACCGGTCGCCACGACCTCGTCGAGCCCCGTCACGGCGACAGAAATTGTGAACTCGGGAGCATGATCAGGCCCGCGACGTCCGAGTTCCTTGTACACCGGCAACCCGAGGCCACGCGCGTCGGACCATTCCTGCAGGACGGTCTTGGCGCTCGGGCCGGCCTTCTCGGCAATATCTACCGCGTCGCCGAGCATGCCCTGTACGATCTCATAGGCGCGCTCGAATCCGGCATCGACGTAAACCGCCCCGATTATGGCTTCGCAGACATCGGCGAGGATCGCGTCGTTCTCACGTCCACCGGTCTTGCGCTCGCTGTCGCCGAGCCGCAGTTCCGGCCCGACTTCTATGGCGCGAGCGATCCTCGCGCAGCTCTCGGCACGGACCAGGTTGGCGAGCGTGCGATGCAACTCGCCTTCGGACGAAGCCGGATATTTTCGCCAGAGCAGATCAGCGACGACCAGTCCAAGGACGCGGTCGCCGAGAAATTCGAGGCGCTGGTAAGTCTGCTCGACACGCTTGGCGGGTGAAATGGCGCTCGAGTGCGTCAGCGCGCGCTCGAGCAAGGCCGGGTCGGCGAAGGTATGGCCCAGCCGGGCCTCCAACTTCGCGTGGTGCCGGCTCTTTGCGATCATGGAGGCGTGGTCGTGTATTGCTGATCGACGCCTTCGAACATGCGGTCCCAACGGGCGTTGGTAGGCCACTGCCAGATCTGCCACGGCGGAATGTTGCCGCGGATCGAGAAGAAGCGTGCTTCGGCCCGGCCGATCAGATTGGCGGCCGGAACGTAACCCACTGCGGAAAGCACGCGGCTATCCTGCGAGTTGTCGCGGTTGTCGCCCATCATGAAGTAGTGGCCCGGTGGCACGTTGAAGGGACCTGCCGTATCGAGCTGCTGATCGTCGGAGATTTCCTGGATCGAGTGGACGAGGCCGTTGGGCAGGGTCTCGCGGTAGATCGTGACAGGCACCGAGCCGAACGAGCCGACATCGTTGCCCTTGCCGACTTCCTCGCGCGGCACGAGCACGTCGTTGATGTAGAGGCGACCGGCCTTGGTCTCGATCTTGTCGCCCGGCATGCCGATGATGCGCTTGATGTAGTCGTCGCCGGTTGGCTCGTTGTGGAACACGGCGATCTCGCCCTGCTTGGGTTCGGCGAAGGCGAGGATACGGTTGTTGAGCGGCAGCGGGATGGGGAACGAGTACTTGCCGTAGCCCCACGAGAATTTGCTGGCGACGAAGTAGTCGCCGATCATCATGGTGGACTGCATCGAGCCGGTGGGGATCGAGAACGGCTGCCACAGGAAGGTGCGGAACAGCACGGCGATGACCAGCGCCTCGACGATGACGATGACCGTCTCGAGGAACTCGTTTTTTGCCTTTTTGACCGGCTTGGTCATGGCCGACTCGCTCATTGACGTTCCTTCGGTTCCGGGCGTCTGCGCCGCGGGTCGTGGGTTACGGGCTAAGCACGCCGGGGTCAACGGGCAGAGCTTCTATGATCACGAAGGCCTGAGCCATGCCGCCATCGTCCGTAATGGTCAGGTGGATATGAGGTTGGTGTCCGGCAGGAACAAGGCGGGCCAGGGCTTTGGCGGCGCCATTGGTCAGTTTCATGGTCGGCTTGCCGCTGGGCAGGTTCACCACACCCATGTCGCGCCAGTAAACACCCCAGGAAATGCCGGTTCCGAGCGCCTTTGAGCAGGCCTCCTTGGCGGCGAAGCGCTTGGCGTAGGACGCGGCGCGCTGCGCCCGTCGGTCCGATTTGGTCCGCTCCACTTCGGTAAAGATCCGATTGGTGAAACGCGTGCCGTAACGATCGAGCGTCTTTTGGACGCGCGAGATGTCGCAGAGGTCGTTTCCAAGGCCGACGATCACGAGAGTCCCCGGCTCCCCGGCTTGATGGCCGGTATGGCCGCCAGTTCGGGCGGCAAGGCATCGGCAGGATAAGCCGGCACCTTGTATTGCGCCAGCGACACCAGCGGCACGCCGACATTGGCTTCGCCGGCGGAACGGTCGATCAGGCAGGCTGCGGCGACGACGTCGGCGCCGATTGCACGCAGGCAGTCGACGCATTCGCGGATGGAGAGCCCAGTGGTGACGATATCCTCGACGACCAGCACCTTTTCCCCGCGCGCCAGTTCGAAGCCGCGGCGGAGTTCGAACTTGCCGTCGACCCGCTCTGTGTAGATTGCCGGGACACCGAGATGCCGCGCCGTCTCGTAGCCGGGAATGATGCCCCCAACGGCAGGTGAGACGATCTTGCTGACGCTGCCGTAACCTTCGGCACGCAGCTTGTCGGCGAGAGCGCGGCAGAGCCGTTCGGCCTTGTCGGGGTGCATAAAGACTTTCGCCTTCTGCAGGAACACAGCTGAGCGTAGTCCCGAACTGAGGATAAAATGTCCTTCGAGCAGTGCCCCGCTCTGGCGGAAGACATCGAGAACTTCGGCGGTATTCACAGCGCCTCCTTCTGGTCGACGGCGCGCCCGTCCCATTCCATTTGCGACAGCAGGCCGGTCTCCTCCACGGTGGCGCGCTGAACCTGCGACAGGCCGTGCGTCAGCTTGAGCGTCGACAGCACGTCGGTCAGTTGCGCCAGGTCCTTCACTTCGATCTCGAAGATGAAGCGGTGAAAGTCTGGCGAGGCCATGCGCATCACGAGATTGTGGATGTTGGCTTCCGACGCGGCAATGGCAGCGGACACCTGGGCCAGCGAGCCCGGGCGGTTCACCGCAAGCATCGAGATTACGACTTTATGCAGGCGATCCTCGCGCCCGGCGATATCCCACCGCACGTCGATCCACGCGACATCGGAATCGTGCATTTCGACGAGGGCGTCGGAGTGGATCGGGTAGATCGTGATCGGCATGCCGGGGCGCATGATGCCAATCAGCCGATCACCCGGCACGACGCCTTCGCGCGAGATGACAACCTGCGTTGAAAAGCCGAGTTCTGCCATCGCGGCACGGGCATCAGGTCCGGAGTGCTGATTGCCCGGCGCCCTGAAGCGAAACATGTCGGTGTCGCGCAACGCGAACCAGCCCTCCGCCTTGTCGGCCGCCGGCAGGTCGATCTTCTTTTTCTTCCGCCGCTTGATGCCTTTGATGCCGGCGATCTCGTTGACCAAAGCCTCGGACTCGATCTTCCCCTCGCCCATGGCGATGAGAAGGTCGCGCCGATTGGCGTAGCCGAAGCTGTCGGCCAGCACGCGGGTCTCCGCCTCATCCATCGCCTGCCCCTCGCGTTCGAGCAGCGCGTTGAGCACATGGTCGCCCAAGGCAAAGGCGCGCTGCTGGGCAGCAATGCGGACGGCGCGGCGGATGGCGGCGCGCGCCTTGCCGGTGGCGGCGATGGTTTCCCAATTGGCCGGCGGCAGGTGGTTCTGGTCGCGGATGATTTCGACTTCATCGCCCGACCGAAGATGCGTCACCAGCGGCATGATGGCGCCATTGATCTTGGCACCGACGCAGGTGTCGCCAATGTCGGTATGCAGCGCGTAGGCGAAATCGATGGGCGTTGCGCCGCGCGGTAGAGCGATCAGCCGGCCCCGTGGCGTGAAGCAGAACACCTGGTCCTGGAACAATTCGAGCTTGGTGTATTCGAGGAAGTCCTCGGCGGACGAGCCGCTCGTCAGATGCTCGATGGTCTGGCGCAACCAAGCGAAGGCCTGGCTCTCGCCTTCGATCTTGTGCAGGTCCTCGGTGGCGCCCTCCTTATAGAGCGCGTGCGCTGCGATGCCGTATTCGGCGATGCGGTGCATCTCCTCGGTGCGGATCTGCAATTCGGCGCGCTGGCGGCCAAGCCCGACGATGGTGGTGTGAAGCGAGCGGTAGTCGTTGTGCTTGGGGACCGAGATGTAGTCCTTGAAGCGGCCAGGCACGACCTTCCAGTTGGTGTGCACAACGCCGAGCGCGCGATAGCAGTCCCCGACGCTCGGGACGATGACGCGGAAGCCGATCATGTCGGACAGTTGCTCGAGCGCAATCTGCTTGCGCTCGATCTTGGTCGCGATGGACCACGCTGATTTCACGCGTGCGCTGACGCGGGACTCGATCCCTTCGGCTTTGAGCTTGGTGGTCAACTCACGGGTGATTGTACCGATGGTTTCACTGAACTCGGCCTGCATTTCGGCAAGGCGGTCGGTGATGGCCTTGTAGTGGTCGGGCTGCAGCGTTTTGAACGCGAGGTTTTCGAGTTCCGAGCGCATGTCCTGCATGCCCATGCGGCCGGCAAGCGGAGCGTAAATGTCCATCGTCTCTTCGGCGATGCGCTTCTGCTTTTCCGGCGGCATGTAGGCGAGCGTGCGCATGTTGTGCAGGCGGTCGGCGAGCTTGACGAGCAGCACGCGCACATCCGCCGAGATCGCGAGCAGCAGCTTACGCAGATTTTCGGCCTGGGCTTCCTCGCGGGTGACCAGTTGCAGCCGCTCGATTTTGGTCAGGCCGTCTACGATCTCGCCGATCTCCGAGCCGAACAGTTGATCGATTTCGGCTCGGGTGGCGTCGGTGTCCTCGATCGTGTCGTGGAGGAGACCCACTGCAACGGTGGCGTCGTCCAGGTGCAGGTCTGTCAGGATCGAGGCGACTTCGAGCGGGTGGGCGAAGTAGGGGTCTCCGGAGGCGCGCTTCTGCGTGCCGTGCTTTTGCATGGCATAGACATAGGCTTTGTTGAGGAGCTGCTCGTCCGCGTGCGGGTTATAGGCCTGCACCTTCTCGACGAGTTCGTATTGACGCATCATCGCCGGCGCGACGCTCCATGAGGAAGCGCAGCTAAACTGCCGCGTCCAAAGCAAAAAGGCGCCCGGCAACACCGGGCGCCCAATCAATATAGGCCAAATGCGCGCGGGCGCAATTCGCGCCCAATATGTCAGTCGTCGCGGCGCTCGGGCGGAGCGAGGCTCTCGATGCCGCGCAGCAGTTCGTCTTCCGAGATGGTGTCGAATGTGTCGCCATCCTGGTCGGCCTTGGCATCGAGCAGCGGCGCGGCATGGCGCTCCGGCTCGTCGACTTCGACGTATTTCTGCAGCGAGTGGATCAGCTCCTCGGCGAGATCGTCGGGCGCAATCGCGCCGTCGCCGATTTCGCGGAGTGCAACGACCGGGTTCTTGTCGTTGTCGCGGCTAACGGTGATCTGCCCGCCGGCCGAGATGATACGCGCGCGGTGCGCTGCCATCAGAACGAGGTCGAAGCGGTTGTTGACCTTTTCAATGCAGTCTTCAACGGTGACGCGGGCCACGAACGTCTCCAAAAACGGGGGGAAAGTTGCGTCCTGATACAGCAGCGATAGAGGCCACGCAACCGTTGAGTGCAGCATACCAGCGGTGCAAATGTGAAGCGTCGGCCGCGCGGCATTATTCAATGCAATCCGGGTTTTAGCCGGGAAGACCTGCGATCTGTAGGCCAGGCAGCGTATTTTCACCCTTGCAATTGCGCAGAAACAGGCGAATTAGCCCGCTAGGCGTCGTCGGAGCAATTACTGCTCGCCTCAGAATTATCCGTCGAATTCCGTATCTAGAATGCTGGGCAGCCTGAGAGGCCGGCTACCCCGCCAAGGAGAATCCGTATGTCGATAGACCCCCGCGAGAAGGTCGTCCTCTTTATTGATGGCGCGAACCTCTACGCGACCAGCAAGGCAATCGGCACAGACATCGATTACAAGCGTCTGCTGGCCGAGTTCCAGTCCAAGGCCTACCTGCTGCGCGCGTACTATTACACAGCGTTGGTGGAAGATCAGGAGTATTCGTCGATCCGCCCGCTGATCGACTGGCTGGACTACAATGGCTTCACCGTGGTCACAAAGCCGGCCAAGGAGTTCACGGACTCCGCTGGGCGCCGCAAGATCAAGGGCAGCATGGATATCGAGCTGACAGTCGATGCGCTCGACATGGCGCCGCACTACGACCATTTCGTTCTGTTTTCCGGCGATGGCGATTTCACGGCTCTGGTGGCGGCCCTGCAGCGCCGCGGCAAGCGAGTGACGGTTGCGTCGACGCTCACGACACCGACGCCGATGGTTTCGGACGAGCTGCGCCGGCAGGCCGACTTCTTCCTCGACATCGCCGAGTTGACCAAGACCGTGGGACGCGCGCCCTCTCCAGAGCGCGCGCCGGTTGACCGCTCGCCGCCCCCGGCCGACGATAAGGCTCATTGAGTCCCTGCCCCATCGCCTGATTGCGCCCAACCAATCCTCCGCATGATTGTCCGCTCTGCCCGCGGCTCGTCGCCTTTCGCGAGGCGGCGCGGGAGCGCTATCCCGATTGGCACAATGCACCGGTGCCGAACTGGGGCGACGCCGCGCCGCGTTTGGTGATCGTGGGCCTCGCGCCCGGACTAAAGGGGGCGAACCGGACGGGACGACCGTTTACCGGGGATTATGCCGGCGACCTGCTCTACGCGACGCTGCGCAAGACCGGCCTGGCGGTCGGGAAATACGACCAGCGGCCCGACGACACTTTGCGGCTTAAGGGCGCGCTCATCGCGAATGCCGTCCGCTGCGTGCCGCCCGAAAACAAGCCGACGCCGGCCGAGATCAAGACCTGCCGGCAGTTCCTCGAGGCAACGATCGAGCAGACCAAGCCGGTCGCTTACCTCGCGCTGGGCCGCATCGCGCATGAATCGCTGCTGCGGACTCTGAGCGAAAAGCTGTCAGCCTTCCCCTTCGCGCATGGCGCTGAGCACCAGCTCAGCGGCGGATCCGTGCTGTTCGATAGCTACCATTGCT
>JBEBHC010000263.1:0-2995 GCA_040081185.1 Devosia sp.
GGGCCGATCTGCACGGAAAGCTATTCGTCCGCTTCGGCGCGGCTTGTGAGGCCCGGGATAAGCGGCTAAACGGGGCGAAAGCCAAACTGCCGGGGCAGAATCTCATATGTTGACCGCTTTCGACGTCGGCGTCGCCGTGCTCGTGCTGATCTCGGCGATCCTCGCCACGGCACGCGGCTTCACCCGCGAAGTCCTCTCGCTCGCCACCTGGGCGGGCGCAGCGGCCATCGCCGCCTACATGTTCTTCAACCAGAAGAGCATCGCCCGCGGCTTCATCGATCAGGAAATCGTCGCCGATGCGGTGACAGTGATCGGCAGTTTCATCATCGCGCTGATCGTGCTCCACCTCATCACCATGTGGATCGCCGATCTCGTGGTCGACTCCCGGGTCGGCCCGCTCGACCGGACGCTGGGCTTCGTGTTCGGCGTGGCGCGCGGCGTGCTGATCGCTATCGTGGTCACCATCTTCGGCGTCTGGCTGCTGCAGAACCCGCTGCCGCCGTGGGCCGAGCAGTCCAAGGTCCGGCCGTATCTGCACGATTGGGGCCAGTCCTTGATTGCCCTCCTGCCGGACGATCTCGAAAAGCAGCTGACGGATATCCTGCAGCGCGGCTCGGGTGGCGATGACAGCGGTGAGCAGACCGACGTCACGGCGTCGTCTGAGGAAGCGCCGGCAACGCCTGCTTAATCCCGATCGCGTGTTGGGGTTGCGTTGGGGGGACAAGGGCCGCACATCGCGGCCGGAGCCTAAAAGGTGCACGGATGACTGATCCTCGCGACCCGCTCGATCTCAATGGCGATACCCTGCATGAGGAATGCGGCGTGTTCGGCATCCTCGGCCATCCCGAGGCCGCCACCCTTACCGCCCTCGGCCTCCACGCCCTCCAGCATCGCGGCCAGGAAGCGGCCGGCATCGTCGCCTTCGACGGCCGGCAGTTCAGCTCCGAACGTCACCTTGGGCTCGTCGGCGATCATTTCACCGATCCGTCGATTGTCGCGCGCCTCGCCGGCAACATGGCGATGGGCCATGTCCGCTATTCCACGACGGGCGAGACGATCCTCCGCAACGTGCAGCCGCTGTTCGCCGAACTCGAAGTCGGCGGCATCGCGGTGGCGCATAACGGCAACTTCACCAACGGGCTGACGCTGCGCCGGCAGTTGATCGCCTCCGGTGCCATTTGCCAGTCGACGTCCGACACCGAGGTCGTCCTTCACCTCATCGCCCGCTCAAAGCGCCAGTCGTCGTCGGACCGCTTCGTCGATGCCATCATGCATCTCGAGGGTGCCTTCTCGTTGGTCGCCATGACGCGCACCAAGCTGATCGGTGCTCGCGACGCCAACGGTATCCGCCCGCTCGTGCTGGGCGACCTCGACGGCAAGCCGATCTTCGCGTCGGAGACCTGCGCGCTCGACATCATCGGCGCCAAGTTCGTGCGCGACGTCGAGAACGGCGAAGTCGTGATCTGCGAAATCCAACCGGATGGCTCGATCAGCATCGATTCCGTGAAGCCCTTTGCGCCCCGGCGCGAGCGGATGTGCCTGTTCGAATACGTGTACTTCGCGCGGCCGGACTCGGTCGTCGCCGGACGCTCCGTCTATGCCGCCCGCAAGAGCATGGGCATCCATCTGGCGCAGGAAGCACCGGTCGAAGCCGATGTTGTCGTGCCGGTGCCCGATGGCGGGACGCCGGCTGCGATTGGCTATGCGCAGGCGAGCGGCATCCCGTTCGAGCTGGGCATCATCCGCAATCATTATGTCGGCCGCACCTTCATCGAGCCGACGCAATCGATCCGCGCCTTCGGCGTCAAGCTCAAGCATTCGGCCAACCGCGCCGAGATCGCGGGCAAGCGCGTCGTGCTGATCGACGATTCCATCGTGCGCGGCACCACGTCGGTCAAGATCGTGCAGATGATGCGCGATGCCGGGGCACGCGAGGTCCATATCCGCGTCGCGTCGCCGATGATTACGCATGCCGATTATTACGGCATCGACACGCCGGACCGTGACAACCTGCTGGCCAACCAGCATGCCGACCTCGCCTCAATGTGCAAATTCATCGGCGCGGACTCGCTGCAGTTCCTGTCGATCGACGGGCTGTATCAGGCTGTCGGCGGCGAAAAGCGCAACAATCTCGGGCCGCAATTCACCGACCATTATTTCACCGGCGACTACCCGACCACGCTGACCGATCTGGAGGGTCGCGGGAAGTCCGACCCGAAGACTATCTCGTTGATGCGCGAAGCCAGTTAGCGTCGACCACCCGCACCGCTGCCTTGCCCTATTCTGGGCCGACCGCCCATGATGAGCAGGACGACACCGTGACCACCCCCCTTTCCGGCAAGATCATCCTCGTCACCGGCGCCTCGCGTGGCATCGGATATTTCACCGCCATCGAAGCCGGACGGCGCGGCGGGCATGTCGTGGCGGTGGCGCGCACGGTGGGCGGTCTCGAGGAACTCGACGATGCCGTGCGCGCGGTGGGTGGCGAAACCACGCTGGTGCCGCACGACCTGCGCGACGGCGACGGCATCGACCGCCTGGGCCGTGTGATTTTCGAGCGCTGGGGCCGGCTCGACGCGCTCATCGCCAATGCAGGGGTGCTCGGAACGATCACACCGGTGGCCCATCTCGATGTGAAGGACTTCGACCAGACCTTCGCTGTCAACATCGCCGCCAACTACCGGCTCATACGCTCGCTCGATCCGCTGCTGCGGCAATCGCCTGCGGGGCGTGCGGTGTTCGTCTCCGCATCGTCGTCGCATTCGGCGCGGCCGTTCTGGGGCGCCTACGCGGCCAGCAAGGCGGCGCTCGAAGCGTTGGTGAAAAGTTACGCCGCCGAAATCGCATCGACGACGGTGCGGGCCAACATCTTCTGGCCCGGGGCAGTGCGCACCGGCATGCGCGCCAAGGCCATGCCCGGTGAGAATGCGGAGACGCTGCTGCATCCGCGCGACATCGTGGGCAAACTGGTGAACATGGTGTCGCCGGGCTGGAC
>JBEBHC010000264.1:0-2987 GCA_040081185.1 Devosia sp.
CACCGCTTCCGGCCTCGACGGTTTGTCCGGCTGCGCCCTCGCCCATGTGTCGATGCGTTCGATTTGAGCCCGTGGCATCCTGGCCCGGACTTCCTCGCTATCGACCGGTGGACGGCCCACCTTCGGAGTTGTTGCGCGCATAAATTGACACTTTGAATTAATACGCGCATAAATTAGCGGACCGGGAAGGCGCTTGCAACACCTCACCCGGCCCTGACCACAACCGATCTACGGAGGATCGCCCATGGCTATTTCAGCCGATAGCATAGTTGCGCCCGCATCGTCGCCAGCGCCCATATCCCTGACCGCAAAGGGCGAGCGCTATGTCGCCGAGCATGTCCGAGGCTTGGACATGCTCGCAAGCGTCCCCGGCCCGGACACTCGAACCGTCCGAACCCCGGACAGTTTCAATGTCCAAACCTCGGACATTGGACCTTCCGCAAATTTGCAGACGGTAGCCCCGGAAAATTTGCCGGACCTCGGGCGGGTGCCCACCGCAAGTTTGCAGAGCCCTCCCGATGTCCGAGGCTTGGACACCGATCAAGCTGCAAATTTGCCGCTTGAACGCGAGGCGATCGAAACCAGCATTCAGCGCCACCTCGACCTAGTGACGGCACTGATCGCAGTTCTCGACCAGGCCGAGCCCGACCCCGACCTCGAGCCCGCATTGGCCGGTTTTTCCGGGGAAGGCGACGACCGCGAAGGCGGTGACGTTCTCGACCAAGGTGACGACGACACCGAACGCGAGCCTTCCCTCGGCTGGACAGAAATGGAAGCCCGGTATGGGTGCCAGCCGGTGCCGGTTAGCGACTGCGAGCTTGACGCCAGCGACGACGAGCCCAATCTCGGCGCCCCGGAGCCCGGCTTTGGGACGGCGGATTACTACTCCATCAAGCGCATGCCGTTTGTCGGGGTGGAGCCGTTGGCTTCGCAGGCGTCATGGGCTCGCGGCCGGGGCGACGACCACGAAACCAGCATCGACGACCAGCCTCACGACGGCGAACTCGACGAGCGCGAGGGCGACGGGCTTGAGTATGGTGAAGCCGATCCAGCGGAGGGTGACAGCGGCGAGATCATCCGCGGCGGCAATGAGCGGGTGGCGCTATGAAGACGGTCAGCAAGCGCACTCTCGCCAACCGCCTGAGAGTTACTGCGAAGCAAGAATTCGCCGCGTGGGACGGGCGCGTCGAGGATGATAACTGCGTGCCCGACGGCAACCGCTACAGGCGCGAGCTGGCACCGCTGCTGCGGCTTTGCATGGTCTTCATGTACCGTGACAAGGCGCAGATGGTGGATGCTTGCCGTGGCCTAGACCAACAACCGCGCGAGGGCGGTGGCACGATGCTCGACGCCGTGCAGGCGGACATCGATCACGTGTCGGAATTCGTCGACGCCATGAAGCTGCTCACTGAGGGCGCAAAGGCGCGCCTCTTGGTGGCCTGCGCGGCGATCGCGGTGGAACGAGGCGTCGAGCCGTGATGGCCCTGCGCATCCTGCGAAGCCGACTGCGGGTGTGGCGCGCTGCGACAATGATCCGCCGCGGCAGGCACCTTCACGTGGCCGGCAGAGCCATCCTCGACCGTGAGGAAAGGCGATGGGGGTTAGCCCCGGCCAATTGGCGCTGGCGGGTGCCTAACGTGAATTCGCGGACATAGCGCGGACACAAATCGGCGAGGCGGAAGACAACACCCTGCCCGCCTCGCAACTAATTGAAATTATTGGTGAAATGGTAGGCCGGGCGGGAATCGAACCCGCGACCATTCGATTAAAAGTCGAATGCTCTACCCCTGAGCTACCGGCCCCCAAATGGAGAAACCCGCGGTCAGGGCCGCGGATTGCGGCGGAACATAGCCGCGAAGCCCCTCAAGTCAACCGGCATAAGTTGCATGGCCCGAGGTCGCTAACGTTCGAGCCCGCGCGAAAGCGCGGATGACATCCCGTGCAACCGCTTCGCCAGACCCAAGTTGAATAGCCGAGACGGCGCGCGTCAACTGGACGCGGCGGCAGAGGAAACAGTGCGGTTTTTCCAGTTTCCCGCGCTGGCCAACGAAATGGCAGCCGAGTCCTTATCCCGCCCGCGCCGTGTCATCCCCCGCTAAGCTTGTGGAAGTGCGCCAACAAACCTTTCGTTGAGCTGTCGTTTCCCTTGTTCTCGGCTGTGCCCTGAACCTTCGGCAGCAATGCCTTGGCGAGTTGCTTGCCAAGTTCGACGCCCCACTGGTCGTACGAATTGACGTTCCAAATGGTGCCCTGCACGAAGACCTTGTGCTCGTAGAGCGCGACTAGCATGCCGAGCATCTCCGGCGTCAGCGTGGGGTACATCAGTGTGTTCGACGGGCGGTTGCCGGGGAACATCTTGTGCGGCGTCAGCTCCTTGATGCGCGCTTTGTCGAGCCCCTGCGCCGTCAACTCGGCGATGACCTCGTCCTTTGTCTTACCAAGCATCAGCGCTTCGGACTGGGCCAGCACATTGGCGACCAGCTTGTCGTGATGCGGCGGGAGCTTCTCGTGCGGCTGCGCCGCGATCAGGAAATCGGCCGGGATCGGGTCGGTGCCCTGGTGGATCAACTGGTAGAACGCGTGTTGGCCGTTGGTACCGGGCTCGCCCCAGATGATCGGACCCGAAA
This sequence comes from Devosia sp., assembly GCA_040081185.1. Taxonomy (GTDB): domain Bacteria; phylum Pseudomonadota; class Alphaproteobacteria; order Rhizobiales; family Devosiaceae; genus Devosia_A. The sequence continues at coordinate 2,628 of JBEBHC010000264.1, forward strand.
CATAGTCGAGCGGCTTGCCGTCGAGCCCGACTGACTTGCCGTTGCTCTCCATGTCCTGCTGCTGGAGGTACGCCGCAAAGCGCGACAGGCGCTGGTCGTAGGGCAGCACGGCGTGGGTCGAGAAACCCCAGGCGTTGCGATACCAGACGCCGAGCAGGCCCATGATGACCGGCAGGTTCTTCTCGAGCCGGGTCTTCAGGAAATGCTGGTCCATGGCATAGGCGCCAGCGAGGAACTTCTCGAAATTGTCGAAGCCGTTGAGGGCACAGCCCTCGTCGGTCAGCAGCACGTTGCCCTCACAGGCTGCGGGGACCGCCGGCACGGAGCCGAACCAGTAGGCCACGTCACCCTGCACCGTGG